>NZ_JBEXSH010000003.1:0-43618 GCF_040613555.1 Streptomyces sp. NPDC006265 | reverse complement strand
GGGTGTTCTGCGGCGTTACGTCGGTCGCGCTGATCGGGACCACCTCCTGCGCCCAAGTGAAGCCCCCGAGGACATCATGACGACCCTGCCGGACGACGCGACCCCCGCACTGTCCGGCCGCCCGCTCGTGGTGAACCCCGGCCACTGGGCAGAGGACCCATGACGAGCTGCTGTCCGCGAGAAGGCGCACATCCGCGAGGGCGTGATCAACGGCGCCCGCCGAGACCTGCTGGGACTGCGCGAACGTGCGTTGGACGAGCGTAAGTCGGCAGGACGCAGCCGCGTCCTGGCCCGGGCTCACCGCGTGACGACCCTGCTCCTGGCCGCAGCGGCGGTCACCCTGCTGATCACGGGAGGGGCCGCCGGCGACGCCCCGAAGGCCTGCCGCACCCCTGCTCGTCGCCGTCCTCGTCGTCGCCTGGGCGATGCCCCTGTGGGTGGCCGGCCGGCGCGCCCAGGACGAGCCGGCCGATGCCGCCGTCGTGCTGGAGCCGGGGACCTCGGCCGCTGGGGCTCTCGGGCGCCGCCCCCTCGGTCGGATCAGGCGGCGGGGAAGCGACGCCGCTGTCCGGCGCCGATGGGAGGCCTCAGATCCCCTGCCACTCGGGCTTGTTGACGTACGTGTGCCGGAAGTAGTCCGCCAGCTTCAGCTTCGACGCGGCGGCCTCGTCGACGACGACGGTCGCGTGCGGGTGGAGCTGCAGCGCGGACGCGGGACACACCGCGGCCATCGGGCCCTCCACCGTCGCCGCGACGGCATCCGCCTTGCCCTCACCGGTGGCGAGCAGCACCAGATGCCGCGCCTCCAGAATGGTGCCGATGCCCTGCGTGATCACGTGGTGGGGCACCTGGTCGATGTCGCCGTCGAAGAAGCGCGCGTTGTCGATCCGAGTCTGCTCGGTCAGTGTCTTGATCCGCGTCCGCGAGGCCAGCGAGGAACATGGCTCGTTGAAGCCTATGTGCCCGTCGGTCCCGATCCCGAGCAGCTGAAGGTCCACACCGCCGGCGTCCGACAGCGCCTTGTCGTAGGCCTCGCACGCCCCCTGCACGTCCTCCGCCGTGCCGTCCGGGCCGGTGAACTGGTCCATCCCGATCCCGAGCGGCTCCAGCACCTCGCGGCGCAGCACCGAGCGGTACGACTCCGGATGTTCGGCGGACAGCCCCACGTACTCGTCGAGCTGCGCGATGCGCGCCCGCCCGACGTCCGCGCCACCGGAACGCACCTTCGCCGCCAGCGCCTCGTACACGGGCAGCGGCGTCGAGCCGGTGGCCACACCGAGCAGGGCGTGCGGCTTGCGCCGGAGCAGCTTGGCCATGGCCTCGGCAATGAGCTCGCCGCCCGCCTTGGCGTCCGGAACGATGACAACTTCCACGCTGGGCCTGCCGATCTGAGAGGAGTGCTCAACTGGGACTGGACCCGGGAGGGGCCGTGTGGTTTAGACCAATCTAACAGAGCGGGTCTGTCCCTCCCAGGGTGAACACCGCTGCTCCCACGCGGGCAGCGCTGCCGTGCCGACCCGGCAACCACGGGGTGAACAGCGTCGCTCAGCACGGGGCGTGGAAGCGGTATGACCGCCTCCCGGGCGGGCATGGCGCGGCCCGGGGGAGTGGAATGGGGTCTGCAGCCGCCCCGCTCCGGAAGGAACCCGCCATGACAGCCGCCGCCACACCGGACCCCCTCGGCGAACTCCCGGGCCGGACCATGGCCCGTGAGATGGCGGAGCAGCCCGCTGTCCTGCGTCGCATCCTGTCCGGGGGCGCCCCCGCCATCCAGGACGTGGCCCGGCAGATCGCCGCCCGCGCGCCCCGTTTCGTCCTGCTGACCGCCCGCGGCACCTCCGACCACGCCGCCCTGTACGCCAAGTACCTTCTGGAGATCCGGCTCGGTCTGCCCTGCGGACTCACCTCGATGTCCACCACCACGGCCTACGGCGCCCGGCCGGACCTCACCGACGTCCTCGTCGTCACCGTCAGCCAGTCCGGCGGCTCCCCGGCCCTGGTCGCCTCGACCCGGGCCGCCCGCGAAGCCGGCGCGATCACGCTGGCCGTCACCAACAACCCGGACTCACCGCTCGCCGGCGTCTCCGAGCATCACATCGACATCATGGCGGGACCGGAGAAGGCCCTCCCCGCGACCAAGACCTACACCGCCTCCCTTCTAGCGCTCTACCTCTTCGTCGAGGGCCTGCGCGGCGGCGACGGAGCGCCCGCGCAGGTGCTGCCTGACCTCGCCGAGCAGTTGCTCGCCCGGCAGGACGAGGTGCGCACCCTCGCCGCCCGCTACCGCTTCGCCGAGCGCATGGTGATCACTTCCCGCGGCTACGGCTACCCCACGGCCAAGGAGGCCGCCCTCACACTCATGGAGACCAGCTACATCCCCGCCCTCTCCTACTCGGGCGCGGACCTGCTGCACGGACCGCTCGCCATGGTCGACAACGTCTCCCCGGTCATCGCCGTGGTCACCGACGGCAAGGGCGGCGAAGCGCTCCAGCCCGTCCTGGACCGGCTGCGCGGCCGGGGCGCCGATCTCGTCGTCATCGGCCCCGGACACCAGGTCGAGCAGGCGTCGGCAGGCTTCGTCCTGCCCACCGGCGACGTGGCCGAGGAGGTCCAGCCCGTGCTGGAGATCATCCCGCTCCAGCTTCTGGCCTACGAGGTCACCATCGCCCGGGGGCAGGATCCTGACGCGCCGCGGGCGCTGGCGAAGGTCACGGAGACCCGCTGAGGGCAGGGGAGTCCACGAACGCCATCGCGCCGGGGGCGGCCTGGCCGGCCACATGCAGGGCGGTCTGGTCACCGCGGGCTCTGTTCGAAGCGCCCGCCGCGGTTCCACCCATGGTCCGGTCACCGCGGCCAGTGTGGCCCACCCCACCGCAGCTACGTGAGCGAACCCCCCCGTCAATCCACCCAACTGCCCGTCACCCACCGCCCCCCGTCCGACATCAGGAACGCCACCACGTCGGCGACCTCGGCAGGCTCGCCCACCCCGCCCAGTGCCGATATCGCCGCGGCCTTCGCCCAGCCTCGGAGGTGCCGCGCAGCAGTTCCGCCGTGTTGTCCGTGTCGATGATCCCCGGGGTCACCGAGTTCACCGTGATGCCCCGGTGCCCCAGCACCTTGGACAGGTCCCGGGAGAAGACGTCCAGCGCGCCCTTCGTCATCGCGTAGGCCATGTTGTCCGGCATCACTGCCGAGCGGGCCAGGCCCGACGAGATGTTGACGACCCTGCTGCCGTCCCGCAGGCGCGTCATGCCGTGCTTGAGGATGAAGAGCGGCGCCTTCACGTTCACCGCGAAGACCTCGTCGTACTCCCGCTCCGCCACCTGCCCGATCGGCGCGGCGTGTTGCCGATCGCCGCGCTGTTCACAGGATGTCCAGCCCGTCCGCGTGCCGGTCGGACTCCGCCCACAGTGCCTCGGCGTCCCCCGGTGCCCCAGCTCCACGCCCACCGGGAACGCCGAGCCCCCGGCCCTCTCGATCGCTGCGACCGTCTCCTTCGCCGCCGTCTCGTTCCTGCCGCAGTGCACCGCGACCCGTGCACCCTCGCGTCCCAGCCGCTCGGCGATGCCTCGTCCGATGCCCCTGCTCGCCCCCGTGACGAGTGCGGTTCTGCCCGTGAGCACGCCCATGGTGGCGCCCCCCTTCTCATTTCCCTAGCGGCCACTACAGAAATGACCGTACAGCAGCCCGCAGACATTTCTCTAGTGACCGCTATAGAATGCACCCCATGGTGAACGACGACGGCCTGGACCAGGCTGTGGGTGAGCTTCAAGACGTCGACCACGTACGGCGGCACGCTCCGGCTCTACCTGGGCTACGCGGCCGACGACGTCGCCAGCGTCTACGCGGCGGTACCGCCGGGCACCAGCGACGCCGTCTGGCAGCTCCAGGAAGAGGCGCCCACCGCCGAGCCGGCCTGGTCGCAGAGCTTCCCCTACACCGCCGGCGCTCTAGTGCAGTGGGACGGCCTGCTGTGGCAGTCCCTCGTGAAGAACGGGCCTCACGCGAACATCGGCCCGCTGACTTTCCGCTACGACCGCCTCCTGGTCGAGCAAGCCGACAAGCTCGCCCCCTATTTCGACGGCAACGAGCCCTCGGCCGACTACGTGTGGGAAGGCACCCCCGGGGACTCCCGCTCGCATTATTACCGCGGAAAAAGGGTCAGTCAGTACCGTCTCGATCAGCTCATTCAACGGCAGATCGGCGTGGGCGCCTCCTATCGGCTCGTGTATGCCAGCGCCCCGTGACCCGGGAATCGCCATGCTCTCTCTGATTGTCCTCGCACTCGCCACGTTCTTCGTCTGGGAATGCCTCGTGCGCCCGCTGGTTGGCGCCCTGTGTTCGGTGCTGCCGATCCCTGACGCCGTCTCGGCTTACGCGAAAGCGCTCACCGCACTGGGGGTCGCAGTCGCCCTGGACCGGTGGGTCGGACGTGATTTTCAGACGGTAATGGCGGCTGCCTCGATCGCCGGCACGCTGCACCTCCTCAGCCGTTCGAGTGAGACCCCCCGAATTGCCACCGTGACGCGTGGCAGGTCCGGACGGGGGATGCCAATGCCCGGCCCATGAGGTCAAAGCCACTGTCTCACCCATACGGCCGGGATTCGGCCATGCGAGTGGTCTTAAACAAAATGCCCTGTCGCACCTATTTCCTACGGGTCAACACAGGCACTATCGCTGACACCCCGCCCGATCAACCCATGTGAGGAAAATATGCCTTTGCGTTCGGTCACCTTGGGGATTTTGGGGGATGCGGAGGTCGCCGGAAACCTCATCGTCGACACCCTCAACGCGCACTTCTCCCTCGGACCCGAGGACCACGAGGGCTACTTCGCTGCCTCCGACCGCTACGAGCTGCACGCGCTCATCCCGGCCGGCGAGACCGCCACCTCCCAGGGCATCCACGCCTTCTGGGAATGGGTCGTGCGGTGCGAACTGCCGTACAAGGTGCTGTTCGACGAGACCATGAACGAGCGCACCGACGACATCCTCGGCAACGTCGAGAACCCCGAGAACGACATCTACATCAACTGCACGGACCCGGACCTCGGCATGGTGGAAAGGCTCACCAAGTCCGAGAACCCGATGCTGCTGGTGCTGTCCAACGAGGGCCAGTTCCTCGACGGAGTCACCGCGGATGCCGCGGCGGCGGCCCTGCGGGAGGGCATCCCGGTCCACGACCTGTCCCGCATGCTGCTCGAAGTCACGTGGCAGCACCTGCCCGACCACGAGCCGCCCGTGGAATCGGCCATGGAGGTCGAGGCAGACGGTCAGATGGCGCTCGTCGTCAGCGACGCCCCCGACGTCACGCTCAAGGCCGGCGAAGTCGCCGCGGTGAACCGGTCGCTGGAACTGGCGGAAACCTTCGTCGACCGCCTCTTCGGCGACCTGGTCAACGAGGCCGCGGTCCTGCGGCAGAGCCTCATCCACGGACGCTCCCTGCTCGCACCCCGGCCGGATACGCCGGCCGAGTCCCAGGGCGATGAGCCCAAGAAGACGCGGCTCGAAATCTTCAACCCCGAGTCCGGGAAGTGGGAGCCGGCTGGCCGCGGCCGTCCCCCCAAGACAGCGCAGACCCGCCGGGTCCCCGCCTGACAAATGGAAGACCCCCGGCGGACATTGACCGGATTCCGCCGGGGGCCGTTCATTCTGGCTGCCACGCCATCTCAACTCATTCCACGGGGAGAATAGCATGAGCCTAGAAATTCCCGTTGACGAGATTCTCGCCCGAGTCCCCGAAAGGGCTCGCACGGCGTACACCAATCTCGTTACGCACAAGAGCAGTCGCTACGACCAGGACACCGGCTGGTCATGCGCCTACGTCACCCAGCAGGATCTCGCGGACGAGATGAGAGTCTGCCTCCGCACTGCCACTCGGGCACTAAGTGACCTGCGCACCATCGGACTTGTGCGCGTTCTCGCCTGGCCGGGCGCTCAGACAGAGACCCAGGTTCGAGTTGGCAGCGTCTGCGTGGAGAGCCCCTTCGGCCTGATCCGAATGGAGCAGGAGAGGATGCCGCACCACCAACTGGTGGACTGCGCAATCCGGATGCTTGTGAAAGCCAATCGAATGCTGGAGGACAGCATGTCCGAAAGGGAGTAACTGGGCTGACGCATCAACTGACGCATCGAGCGCGCACATACACGCTCAAGCGAAAGCGTCAGCTCAAGCAGGAGAACTGCTTAATAGAAACCTTCGGTTTCTATTAGCTGCCCGCGAACATTCGTTCGCGTGCACTTTCTGGACCGCCACACCATCAGGAGACCGCGATGGCTCGACAGAACATCGACCCCGACTCCGAATTCGACTCCACAGCCTGCGCCCGGAAACTCCTCCAGGGCGCCTCAGAGCCCTCGCCAGCCCCGCAGGCCGGCTGGACCCCGCCGGAGCCCGCCCCGCGCCGGGAGAGGCGCTCCAGGGGTCGCGCATACGGCCCTGACAGTGTCGCCGGCCTCGCCGACTACTTCACCCGCTCCTGTCCCCCGCTGAGCTGGGCCGGCGGCCTGGAAATCGGCAACCGTCAGGCGTTGATGACGGTCTTCAGCGAGCTGCGGCACAGCGTCGGCCTGACCCCCGAGGACTGCCGCGCCCTGGTGGACCTCTACGTCACCCGGCTCGGCGACCGCCGGCCCCAGCGCCCCTACATCTGGGACTTCAAGTGGCAGCGCTACCAGCTCCTGGCGGCCCTGCGTAACTCCGGCGTGACCCGCACCGACGCCGACTACCAGAGCTGGACCGAGACCGCCTGCACCAGCAAGACCGAGGACGAGGCGTTCATCGCCTCCTGGGAGAAGTCATGATCACGCGCCCCATGGACCCCGAGCGCGCCCGCTGGGTCGGCACCGGCATCCCGCCGCGGCTGCGCGGCCTGACGCTCAACGACGTCGAGGAGATGGGCCCCAGCCACCCCGAGACCCTCGCGAAGGCCCGCGCCTACGTCGAGCAGTTCCGCGGCCAGCAGGACAAAAACTGGAAGGGCCTGCCCACCAACCCCAACATCTTCGGCCAGGGCCTGATGTTCGCCGGCCCTCCGAACACGGGGAAAACCACTCTCGCCGCCGCCGTCCTGTGCGAGCTGCGCCGCCGCTGGAACGTGAGCGTCTACTACACCCGTTTCCCGGCACACATGGATCGCAAGATCACCCTGCTCAAGGCCGGCGGTGACGCCAACCCCGAGGAAGTGTCGCGTTTGACGTACTCCGTCGAGCGCGTCGAATGGGCCGACGTGGTCCTCCTCGACGATGTCGGACAGGAGCACACCACCAGCACCGGATACGCCGAAGACACCCTCTCGGAGCTGCTGCGCCAGCGTCACGACGAGGGCCTGCCCACCCTCATCACCACCAACCTGGGCGGCAGTGAGTGGGCGCAGCGTTACTCCAAGCCCCTGCGCTCCTTCATGGACCGCTGCACCCGCCGGCAGATCTTCGTCGGCGAGGTCACGCGGAGGGCAGAGGTGTGATCGGGTACGCCGACCTCGCCGACGACGAGCCGATCCCCATCGAGATCTTCGTCGTGTGGGAGGGCCTGATCGGACTCCCCGGCCCCAGCTACACGGAGAAACGATTCCGCAGGCGCTTGCGCTGGAACCGCGCCAGTAGGAGCGCTCTGGACCTCTACGAGGAAACCAACGGCCGCGCTGTCGCCGAGCTATGGCGACTGTGGCAGCGCGACGTGAACGTGGCCCTGGTGACCTACCTGCCCGAAGAGTTGGCCGGTGACCTCGCCGTTCGCGTCGAGGCGGAGTCCATCCCCACCAGTCGGCTGGTCGTCACCACGCCCAACGAAATGGCGCGACTGGTCAGCCTGCTGGGCACCGCCCACATTTTCCACTCGCTGCCCGAGCACGCGCTGCGCTACGGCCCCCGAGGCATCTACGTGCACCCGCACCACTGCGAGCTGATGGGCCGGGTGGTCTGAGTGAGTGGCTACCGCCCGGCAGGCGCACTTCGCCGCGAGACCGTCCAGTTCATTCCGGACCGGCTCGCCAAGACCGGTCTCTTTCGCTCCGAGCTGGGGCTGGAGGGCTACGACTCCCTACCCCTGGTCGGCTGGGCCCTCGTCGCGACATTCGAGACCGACGAGCTGCCCCGCCTCACCGTCGAGCCGGTGGTCGACGACCGGTGCATGGGCCCCGTTCCGCTCGGCGACCTCGAAGAGGAAGTCGGTCCTCTGACGCTGCTGGAGATCGTGTGATCAGCTACCGCATTCCCTCCGAGGACAGCAACCGCATCGTCGCCCAGCTCATCCCTGACACCACCGGGAAGACCTGCCAGTTCCGCTCCGAGTCCGGCGCGTCCGACATGGAATATCTCCCTCTTGTCGGGTGGGCGGTCGTCATCCGCGCCCGCGAGGGAGAGCTGCCCGAGGTGACCTTCGAGCCCGTCGTGGACGACGAATGCCACGGCCCCATCGCCCTGGGCGACCTCGAAGAGGAAGTCGGGCCGCTGACGCTGGTGGACATTTCGTGAGCACGATCGAAGAGGAAGTGATCAGCTACATCGCCCTCACGGGAGACCTGGAGCAGGTCACCCAGGCGCGCATCACGGCTGATCACTTCCTCGACCCGGCCAACCGCAAGGTGTTCCAGGACATCGTGAATTTCCGGGCGGACTTCGGGGAGCCGCCCACGCCCGAGGTCATCGCCCGCGACCACCCGAATTTCACCTTCCACGAGGACTCCTCCGGGCCGCTCGACTACCTCATCCGGGAGCTGCACGAGGCCCGCCGGCGGGTCATCATCGACCTCGGCCTGGACGCGGTCGCCGAGGCCCTCGACAAGAACGGCTCCGAGGCCGCGCTGCCGCTGCTGCGGATGATGCTCGCGCACGCCACCACCACCTCCGCCACCTCCCGCGAAATCGACTACGCCGCCACCGGCACGGATCGTCTGGCCCTCTACCGGCAGGCCCGGGACAACCCGGATCAACTCCTGGGCATCCCCACGGGCTTCAGGTTCCTGGACAAGGTGACGCTGGGCATTCAGCCGCAGCAGATGATCGTGCTGACCGGTCTCGCGAAGTCGTGCAAGACCACCGTCATGCTCGGTATGACCCGCAGCGCGTACGACTACGGCGCCAAGCCGCTCCTCATCTCCTTCGAGATGCCGTACGCCGAAATCGCCCGGCGCCTCGACGGGTTCCTCGCCCAGGTCAACCCGAAGAAACTCCAGACCGGTGACCTCAGCCCCCGCGAGTGGAGAGCGCTGGAAGCGGCGCTGAAGGGACCGTTGGGTGACCAGCCGTACATCGTCACCGAGGACCGCGCCGGCGTCATGACGCTGACCGGAATCCAGTCAAAAATCGACCAGCTCTCGCCCAGTGTTGTCTTTGTCGACGGCGCGTACTTCCTCTTCGACGAGGTGTCCCGTGAGTCGGGGACACCCCTCGCGCTGACCAACATCAGCCGCGGCCTGAAAAAGCTAGCACTGAACAACGACATCCCGGTCGTCGTCACCACTCAGTCGCTGTCTCACAAGGTCGGCGCCAAGGGCCTGACCGTGAACAGCCTCGGCTACACATCTGCCTGGGGCCAGGACGCGGACCTGGTCGTCGGCATGGAAAGCACCGACGAGGACTTTTTCTACCGCATGAAAGTCCTCGCCTCCCGTAACGCACCGCCCCAGGAACACCTCATCTCCATCTCCTGGGACCCTCCCGCTTTCGAGGAGGAAGACGTTGAAGACGAATTCCCCTACTGACGTATGGGCGCAGCTCGCCGCCTACGCGAACCCGGTGCCGTCCGACGTCGCCGGCGCGATGGGCCGGCTCGGGGTCGAGGTACTGCGGGAGGTGAGTGGGGACGACTCAACGGAGTTTCTTGCTCGTTGTCCCGCCCACCTTGTTCTGACCGGGAAGGCGGACCGCCGGCCGTCGTTCTCGGTCAACTCCCGTTCGGGGCTCTTTAACTGCTTTTCGTGCGGGTACTCCGGGGCGTTCATCGACCTTGTGGAAGACACCCTGGGGTTTGCCCGGATCGAGGCTTGGCACTGGATCGCACGCCACGGCGTATACCGCACACGCGACGAAGATCAGCCCGAACGCAAGGAGCCCGAGGAGCGGATCACTGAAGCTGCGCTTGCGCTTTTCGTGCCCCCTCCCCCCGAGGCCCTTGCCAAGCGACGGCTGACCGCCGAGGCGTGCGCCGCCTTCGGTGTGCTGTGGAACCCGGGGAAGGGGCACTGGATTCTTCCAATCCGCAACCCCATGACAGGTGAGCTGTGGGGCTGGCAGGAGAAGGGGAAACGGTTCTTCCGAAACTACCCAAAAGGAATTCTGAAGTCGCGCACCCTTTTCGGTGACTTCGCCTGGCACGGCTCCACGGCCTTGCTGCTGGAATCACCGCTCGACGCCGTCCGCGCCCACTCGCTGGGCATCGGGGGAGCATTCGCATCCTTCGGAGCGCATGTCTCCGAGATGCAGATGCGGCTCATCAAGGCCCGCTGCACCACGCTCATCCTCGGCCTCGACAACGACACGGCCGGCAATACCTCGCGCGACCGGCTCTACCAGCGCTGGCGCCCGCGTGGACTGCCTATGCGGTTCCTCGACTACGCCGGAACCCCTGCGAAAGACCTGGGCGAAATGGACGACGAGGCGGCGAAGTCCGCCTACGCCGGCGCCCACTATCCGTGGCGCAGGAGGCGCTGATGTTCACCGGAACTCTGCACCCGTACCAGCACGACGGTGTGAACCGGATTCTGTCCGACCGCCGCCTCCTGGTCGCCTACTCGATGGGCACCGGCAAGACGGTCATGGCCATCGCCGCGCTGGAAGAGATGCTCGGCCGCGGCGACATCCGATGCGTCGTCATCCTCGTGCCGTCCTCCCTGAAATTCCAGTGGGCCCAGGCCATCGCCGCGTTCACCGACGCCCCGAAGCGCACCCTCAAGGTCCGCGGCGCCAAACTCACGGTCCCCGTCGAGGACGTGTGCGTGATCGTGAACGGGACGCCGGCCAAGCGCGAGCAGCAGTGGGAGAGAGCCCAGCACGCGGACTACGTGATCGCCTCCTACGGCGCCGTCCTGCACGACTGGAAACACCTGTGCGCCGTCTGGGCCGACGCGCTGGTCCTCGACGAGGCCACCGCCATCAAGAATTTCGCGGCCCAGACGACCAAGCGCATCAAGAAACTCCGGCCGCCCGTACGCGTCGCCCTCACGGGGACTCCCGTGGAGAACCGGCCCGAAGAGGTTTTCTCCATCATGGAGTGGGTCAACGACAAGATCCTCGGACGATGGGACCTGTTCGACAAGAGCTACATCAACCGGAACTGGTTCGGCGGTGTCGTCTCCTACAAGAACCTGGACCTGCTGCACCGCAACCTGTCCAAGGCGATGATCCGCAAGTCCCGCCTGGACCCCGAGGTCGCGCGGTATTTGCCGGCCGTCACCGAGACGACCCACCCGGTCCAGCTCGACAAGACGACCAAGGCCATCTACAAGGCCATCCTCCTCGACCTCCAGGCCGCCATGGACGAGCTAGCGGAGGCGGGCCAGGAGCTGGACGTCGCCGCCTACTACGCCGGCGTCCGCCCCGAGGCCGGCTTCGGCGCCCAGGGCAAGGTCATGGCGCGTATCCAAGCGGCCCGACTGCTGCTGGACCACCCACAGCTCCTCATGGACTCCGCGGTCGCCT
Organism: Streptomyces sp. NPDC006265; assembly: GCF_040613555.1. Classification (NCBI taxonomy): domain Bacteria; kingdom Bacillati; phylum Actinomycetota; class Actinomycetes; order Kitasatosporales; family Streptomycetaceae; genus Streptomyces; species Streptomyces sp. NPDC006265. Next base: position 31,981 of record NZ_JBEXSH010000003.1, on the reverse strand, counting down.
TCCACGAGACCAAGGCCGAGGGCTCCGAGTACGCCGCCCAGTTCGCCGCCAGCCGTACCGATCTGCCCGACCTCAGCCACTCCCCCAAGCTGAACGCCCTGGACGACCTGGTCTCCACCATGGTCGACGAGGGCGCCAAGGTCGCGGTCTTCACGGACTACCGGAAAATGCTGCCGTACCTGTCCGAGCGGCTCGAAAAACACGGCGACCTCGTGCACTTCCACGGCCAGCTCACCGCGGACAGGAAGGCCGCCGCGCTGGCCAAATTCAAGACGGACCCGGACTGCCGGATCTTCCTCTCGACGAACGCCGGCGGGTACGGCCTCGACCTCCCCGAGGTGCAGTACCTCATCAACTATGACCTCCCCTACTCCAACGGCCTCCTGGCCCAGCGCAACACCCGGCACGTGCGCGCCAGCTCGACGTTCGACCGTGTCCATGTGGTCAACCTGGTCGTGGAGGACTCCATCGAGGAGCGGGTGCAAGCCACGCTCCGGCTGCGCCAGAGCCTCTCCCAGGCCGTGATCGACGGCCGCGGCACCCACTCCATCGACATGGACGTGGAAAGCCTCTCGGACCACATCGGAAATAACCTCTGAGGGCACTCGTTTGGTCGATTGGCGGTCATTTTTTCCGCTCGTAGGGTCAACGGCACGGAGCTATGGAGTAGCTCCTTCGCTTAACCCCTACGGGAGCATTGCGTGCCTGAAGAAAACAATCCCACGGCCGCCCCGCAGCCTCAGCGAATTCCGTTCGACCCGATCATCCCGGTGTTCCGGGAGTGGGCTGTCCTCAAGGCTCAGGTAACCGAAGAGACTTCGCGGCTCAACAAGCTCCGCGACAAAGTCTCCGGCGCGGTCGAACAGCGCGGGTACACCGACCACAAGGGAAGTCAGTACCTCGATCTGCCCTTCCCGGTGCCCGCCGGCGACCACGAGTACATCCGCATCAAGCGGGAGCGCCGCGTTTCCGTCGCCGCCGACGAGGAAGCCGCCGAGCGGATTCTCAAGGCCAAGAGCGAGGCACTGTACCGCCGGGCCTTCCCGCCCGTGCCGACCCTGGACGCGGACGAGCTGTACGTCTTGCTCCAGGAAGGCCACCTGAGCGAGGCCGAGATGGACGAGATTCTCGTTCAGCGGGAGACCTACGCGTTCCGGGGACTGACCTCGTGATTGGCCCCCCGCGGCAGCCGCTCGACGTGTACCCCGGAACGGCACGTCCCCTCGGAGTTCCCCACCCCGCCCTGACCCCGAGCGTCGGGGAGGTGTCCCGCTGGGACGAGGACCCCGTCTACAAGAAAATCAACGGCCAGTTCCGCGAGTTCTTCGCGATCAGCCACATGGCCGCAGCGCTCGGCCGGTCCACGAAAACGCTCTACAAGTGGGAATCGCTCGGCCATTTCCCCGGCGCGACCTGGATCTACAACAGCGAATCCAAGAACGGCCGGCGCCGCCTGTACACGCGGCGGCAGATCGAAGGCGTCATCGCCATCGCCTACGAAGAGGGCGTCCTTTCAGGGACGAAGCGATTCATCTCGCACACCCAATTCCCGGCTCGCTGCCACGAATTGTTCAGGCAGACGCGCGCCGTCCTGCCAGAACCCGTTGAAGACTGGAGCTGACTCATGCCCGAAGCCCGTACCTACGGTCGTCGTCGTGCCGTCCCCGCCAAGCCGGCGGCCGAGAAGCCGGCCCCCGCTGCCAGCTCGGAGAAAGCCGTCTCCCGCCGGGAGGTCATCACCGGCCGCGTGGTGAAGTCCGGTTCGGCCCCCACCACCCAGGCCGGCTGGGACGACGTCGACAAGGTCGCCTCCGCGGCCGGCGGTGGAGACCTGTACCTCAAGGTCAACGAGAACCGCATGGTCATCAAAATCCTCGGCGACGGCCCGTTCGATGTCTTCGCGAGCCACTGGATTGACGAGATCGAGGACGGCTCCAAGTCCGTGCGCTGCTGGGGCAACCCGACCTGCCCGCTGTGCCAGATCGGCGACAAGGCCAAGCGCTTCTCGGCGTGCTTCGACGTCGTGTCCCTGGAGGACCCGGAAGTCCCGGTCATGAAGGTGTGGGACGTCGGAATCAAGATCGCCCGCCAGCTCAAGGAGATCGCGGCCGACGACAAGCGCGGCCCCCTGAACCGGCCCGACCTGTACTTCACCATCCGCAAGGAGACGAAGAAAAAGAGCGTCGAGTACACGCTGGAGCGGGTCAAGGAAAGGGACCTGGACGAGGAGTACAACGTCGCCCCGCTCGGCGAAGAGGAGCTGCGCACCTTCCAGGCCGAGTGCCACGAGTACGGCGACAAGGTCAAGGAGCCGCTCGACGAGGACGGCATGGAGGAGATCGTCCGCCTGCTGATGGACGACGCCTGACCGTCCCCGCCCCCGAAAGCTGCCCGCGCCGGCCGTCCCCTCGCTTCTGCCGGCGCGGGCTTTCCCGTCTCTCCACCGGCCCGGGGTACTCGTGCAGCTCATCACCGACACCGTTCAACTCGAAGACGCCGTCGCCCACTTCAGGAATCAGGACGGCTTCGCATTCGACGTCGAGACCACCGGCGCGTACCGCGGAGTGCCCGCCGTCAACGAGGTCGTATGGATCTCGCTCGCCACCGACGGCCGCACCGTCGTCATTCCCATGGGGCACCCCAACGGGTACCACCTGCTGCGGAAGGCGACCCGCCGGAAGAACAAACGCACCGGCGAGTGGGAACACCTCCCCGCCGAGTGGGAGGAGCCACCACCACAGCTCCGCCCCAGCACCGTGTTCGACGCCCTGGAGGAGCTGCTTTTCTCCGACCGCATGAAAATCGCCCACAACGCGCCTTTCGACCTGCTGTCGGTCGCGAAGTACTACAAGGGGAAATACCCTCCGCCGCCGTACGGGGACACCATCGTCGGCGCGTGGATGCTCAATGAAAACCGGCCCATCGGCCTCAAGCCGCTCGACAAAGAGCGCTGGAACCTGGTCTACGACCTGGAAGAAGTAGGCCGCTGCATCGAGAAGCACGGCTTCGGCACGGTCGCCGACTACGCGTACATGGACGCGGCCTCCACCTGGCTCCAGTGGCTCCAGATCCGGCCCGGTATCACCGCCGAGGGCCTGGAGGACACGTGGGCCCTGGAGATGGACGTCCTGGCCTGTCTCCTCCACATGGGCTCGGCCGGCGTCCCGGTGGACATCAAGGCCCTGGAGCAGCTCCGCGCCTCGCTGCGTGAGCGCATGACCCAGTGCGAGGGCGACGTCTACCGCGCGGCCGGCAAGGTCTTCAACATCGGCAGCACCCCGCAGAAGCAGCGCATCCTCTACGAGGAGCAGGGCCTGCGCCCGCGGAAGCTCACGAAAAAGGGCGCCCCCAGTACCGACGCCGAGGCCCTGGAGCCCTACAAGGGCCGCAACGACGTGGTCGACGCGATCCTCTCTTACCAGGAAGTCACGAAGATCCTCTCCACCTACGTGGAGGGGTACCTGGGCAATCCCGAGGACGACAAGCCGACCCAGATTTTCAACGGCCGGATCTACCCCATCCTCAAGCAGTACGGCACGGTGACCGGGCGCTTCAGCTCCTCGAAGCCCAACGTCCAGAACTGGCCCAGGGCGGAGACCGAGTGGGGAAAGGCCATCCGCGACCTGATCGACCCGCTCGAAGGCTTCTGCCTCCTGGTTGCGGACTATGCCCAGATCGAGCAGCGCATCTTGGCCCACTTCGCCGGCAAGGGCGCCCTGTGGCAGGGGTTTTGGGACGGCGTCGATGCCCACACCGCCACGGCCGCCGCGGTGTTCGGCGTGGCTCCCGAAGACGTCACCAAGCAAATGCGGCAGGTCGCCAAGGCCATCGCGTTTGCCATCAACTACGGCGCCGGCCCGCAGAAAGTCGCCGACATGTCCCACACCACCCTGCGCCGCGCGAAGCAGATCCTGGCCGAGCACGAGCGGCAGTTCCCCGAGGTCTACGCCTACAAGAAACGCTTGCTGCGCACGGTCCGCTCGCGCCGGCCGGAGCCGTTCCTGCGCACGCTGCTGGGCCGCAAGCGCCGCCTGCCCGACCTGCTGTCGCACGACCACGGCCGCCGCGGCAAGGCGGAGCGCCAGGTCGTCAACTCCCACATTCAGGGGTCGAACGCGGACATCACCAAGCTGGCCCTGGTGCGCCTGCACAAGAGCCTCCTGCCGGGAATGCAGATCCTGCTCACGGTCCACGATGAAATCGCTGCCATGTGCCCGGTGGACATCGCGGAAGAGGGCGCCAAGGTGCTGCACGAAGCGATGGCCGGCCCCGACATGCAGCTCCTTTCCGTGCCGGTCACCACGGACGTGAAAATCTGCAATCGCTGGAGTGAAGCCAAATAATCATTCGATCTACTCTGGCAGCATGCCCGACACCGAAATCTCCGAAGCACCGGCCATCTTCCGTGGAATGCTGCGCGACGTCGTCGCATGCAGCGACTACCACGAGGTGTGCCGGATGCTCGGCCTGGTGCCCGCCGGCCCGGAAGTGGACCAGGTCGAGCACTACAAGTCGCATATGCGGATCGAAGAGTTCAACACGGTGGCCGACGAAGTCTTCCCCCACGCCGATATCGCGGCCGACATGCTGTACCGGCTGGTGCGACTCAACCGTGACGGCGAGGACGACGAGATTGACGAGGATGACCCGGAACGCGCGATGTTCACGGTCGTCAGCCGCACCGCGGTAGCCACTGTCATCGGCCACCTACTCGAAAAGGGAACCCTGGGAGTTTCGCGATGAGTGACTTCTGGCTCAACAAGCTCCGTGAGGCAGGCGGAGCAGCGCCCGCGCCGGCCGTCCCCCAGGCCGGCCTCACGCCCACGGGCGCCCCGTGGTGGGCTCACCCCACCTACGGCCCCGCGCAGCCCCCGGCGCAGCCACAGCAGCCCGCCCAGCAGCCCCAGGCGGTCTACCAGACGACGAAGGCGCAGTCAGCCAAGTCCCACGAGATCTGCCCTTCCTGCGGCAGCGACGAGTACTGGCGGCCCACCGTCAACGCCCAGGCCCGGTGCAACCAGTGCCACTACCCCGTCCAGAACTCCACCCAGGGCGTGGCCATCTCCAACCGTGACGCACCGGCGAGGGCCTCGCTGCACCAGCCGAAAGGCGCCGGGTACCGGCCCGACGTCATCGTGGGCCGGATGTGAGCCGCATTCTCCTGCTCTGCGCCACCGTATGTCTTGTCGCCGGGGCGGCCCTTTGCATCTGGTCGGCCGTGGACACCGCCAGCGATCCGCGCGTGCACCACTGCTACGGAACGGACGACGAACCTGCGGGCTGCCCGTAAATAGAAAATAGGCCACCCGTTTGGCGCTGTGCGGTCATTTTTTCGGTCCATACGGTCGTCGTATGCCGCTCAGTAATGAGGCCCGCGCCGTCATGGCGCAGATCAATAAGAAACATGGCCCCGGCTCGGTCGTCGTCGCCTCGACGATGCCCGCGGTCTCGCGATTCACCACCGGCTCCCTCTCCCTCGACGTCATGCTGGGAGGGGGCTGGCCCGCGAATCAGTGGAATGAGATTCTCGGCGCCGAAAGCTCGGGGAAGTCCACGATCGTCCACAAGACGATCGCAGCGAATCAACAGCGGGACCCGGAATTCCAGACGTTCTGGGTCGCCGCCGAGCACTACGACATCGAGTGGGCGGCCACCCTCGGCGTGGACGTCGACCGCGTAGCGGTCTACTCGACGAACGCGATGGAAGACGCCTACACGGCCATGCTGAATGCCGCGGAGTCCCGCGCATTCGACGCCGTGGTCCTCGACAGCTACCCCGCCCTGGTGGCCGACGACGAGGCCGAGAAGGACATGGACCAGGCCACCATCAGCGCCGGGGCCCGCGTGACAGGCCGGTTCTTCCGCAAGGTCGGCTCAGCCACCCGCCGCAGCCTCGTCGACAAAGAGCGCCCCCTGCTGGCCCTGATCATCAATCAGTGGAGGGACCAGATCGGGGGATGGTCACCGGCCGGCATGACGCCGAAGACCTCACCGGGCGGCAAGGCCAAGAACTACGCGTACTACACGCGCCTTGAAGCCTCGCGCACGGAGTGGATCGACGAGAAGCGGCCGGGCGGCGGAAGTCTCCGTGTGGGCCAGGTCATCAAGATGAAAACGATCAAGTCGAAGTCCGCGGCCCCGCAGCAGGTGGCCTCCGTCCGCTTCTACTTCGCCGACTCCACTTCCGGCATCTGCAAGGGCGACTACGACACCGCCGCCGAGATGGTCACGATGGGCGTCCTGTACGGCCTGATCACCCTCGCCGGGGGCTGGTACAAGTACGCGGGTCATCAGTGGCAGGGCGAGAAAAAGATGCGGGCTTCCTTTCTGGAAGACCTCGACCTGCAAGAGCAGCTCGCCGCGGACGTCTTGGCCCTGGTGCAGCCCGGTGCGGCCTGATGGACCGCCGAATCAAAGCCTCGCGCACTCAGGAGAAGCGACTTGCCCACAAGGTGGGCGGGGTCACCACGGCCCGTTCCGGCGCCGGGTGGGCGGTGAAGAACGACGTCCGGAACAACAAATGGTCCATCGAATGCAAGACCACGTCGGCAGCCCGCTTCGGCCTCACCAACCGGGATCTGCTGAGCGCCGAGAGGCACGCCCTCCTCGACATGCGGGAAATGGCCTTCGCGATCGAGATGTGCGGCAGGCACTGGGTCGTCATCTCGGAAGAAAATTTCCTGCGCTTCCTGGAACTGGAGGCGGACACCTAATGGGAATCCGCGCCGTCATCAACGCCCCGGACTGGTCCCCGAAGCACCACCGGGGAGAAGCCAAATGCCGCGACGAATCCCTCACCCCCAGCCGCCGGCGCGACATTTTCTTCTCGGACGAAACCTTCGCCCTCGACGTGTGCAACGGCACGTACGACGGCGCCATTTGCCCCCGCCGCGCCGAATGCCTCCACGTCGCCATGGTCAACCGCGAGAACTACGGCATCTGGGGCGGCATGACGCCCGAAGCCCGGCTCGCACTGCGCATGCGCTACCCGGCTATGCCCGAGCGCTGGACCTGGCATCCGCCCAGCGACGACGTCACCCCCGAACAGCAGGAGACCCAGTGGCCCCACGCGTCGTGAAGGGCGGCCCCGCCTTCACCGAGTACATCGCCGCCTCGAAGATGGCCGAGCCCCTCTTCGGAGACCTCCAAAAGCACGTCCTGGACAAGGCCGCCAAGCCCTCGGGGCGCCGGCAGGACGTTCTCCACCCCAGCGAGATGATCAAGAGCGACTGGTGCCACCTCGCCGCCTTCCACCGATTGCGCCTGCTGGCCGAATCTCCGGACCGGCAACGGACCACCTTCACCCGCGAGAACATCTTCCAGGAAGGCCACCAGACCCACTCGAAGTGGCAAACGTGGCTCCGCGAGATGGGACGCCTCGCCGGCGACTGGTATTGCCAGTACTGCGAGGACGTCTTCTGGTGCGACACCACCCCCGACGGCTGCGGTGCATGCGACGCACCCCCCGCGGCCCTGCTGTACGCCGAAGTCCCCTTGAACGCCCACCCCTTGCGGATCGGCGGCAAGGCGGACGGCTACGCCCCGCAAGACGGTGCCCTGATCGAGATCAAGACTCTCGGCCTGGGCTCACTGCGGTTCGAACGGCCCGAATTCCTGGCCCGCTACGAAGTGGAAACCGAGCACGGAAAGGTCCATGACCTGACCCGGCTCTGGCGGGACTTCCGCCGGCCGCTGCCCAGCGCGGTACGCCAGACCCAGCTCTACATGTACCTGGCCAACCACTTCGAAGATCTGCCGTGCGACCGCACGGTGTTCTTCTACGACTTCAAATCCACCCAGGAAACGAAGTCATTCACCGTCACCTACGACGAATCGTTCAGCGAGCCCCTCATCGAAGCCGCCGCGGCGATCGTCGACTGCCTCCAGACGGACACCGCGCCCTTCTGCAACATCAACGGCCGCTCCGGCTGCCCTTCGTGCCTGGAATTCAAGGAGGACAACAAGTGAGTGCTGCCGACGACCTCTGGGAAAAGCTCGAAAAGCTCGGCTTCGAGAAGGAAGAAAAGCCCGACGGGTTCATGCCGCAGCTCCCCGCGGACATCACCTCCCTCGACGACCGCCAGCTCATGACGCTGTACGGCGAGTACGTGAGCTGGACCGCCTACGCCGCCATGCGCCTGGTCGAGGCCCGCACCAACGTCCGCGCCGCCAAGCAGAACCTCGACTACAGCAGCGCCCGCGCCGCGCTCGCCGCCTCCACCGAGAAGACCGTCGCCGGCCGGAAGGCCGCCGCCGCCGCAGACGACCACGTCCAGGAAGACGAGAAGCGCCACCTCGACGCCGTGGCGCTGGCCGAGGGCCTGGAGATGGTCCACAAGAACGCAGAGGCCCGCGCCCAGTTCTGCTCCCGAGACCTCTCCCGCCGGCAGAACTCCACCGCCGACAGCCGCTACAGCAAGTGGGGGACCTGACGTGCCCCGCTACGCCATCGGGATCGACCAGTCGTACTCCGGCTGCGCGATCGTCCGCTACAGCCCCACCGACGGCACCGCCTCCGAGACCATTTTCGACTTCTCGCCCAAGCAGGTCGGCACGGGCATCCGGCGCCTCGTCACCGTCCACGCCCTGCTGCGCGAGCACTTCGCCGTCATCGAGCGCCTCGGCCAGATCACCCACATCTGCTACGAGGGTTACTCCTACGGCTCCAAGTTCAGGCGCGAGGAGCTGGGCGAACTCGGCTGTGCGCTCAAGCTGGCCCTGGCCACGCAGTTCCCCATGCACCTCGAACGCCGTATCCACGCCGTCGCACCGACCACCGTGAAGAAGTTCGTGACCGGCAGCGGCAGGGCGGACAAGGACAAGATCATGCTGGCGGTGTACATGCGCTGGCAGCATGAGCCGTCCAGCAACGACGCGGCCGACGCCTATGCACTCGCCCGGATCGCCGACGCCCTGGCCACCCCGGAGCCGCCCGAGCTGAAGTTCCAGCAGGAAGTGCTCGCCACGATCCGCAACCCCCCGAAGAAGACCCGGGCCAAGAACGCTGCATAACACGCGGTAATTGCTCCGCCATACGCTCCCTGCATCAGCTCTAAAATGCAGGGAGCGTATTTGTCGTGCAGACTCAGCCCGCCGAGGTGAAGGAGAAGGAGTTCCGCGTCAAGAGCGTGACTCCCCCTCCGGAGCTTGGCTCCGCGATTGCCCACGCAATCAAGTCAGGTCACCAGGTCGTCCTCAAGGCCGTTGGCGCCGGCGCCATCAATCAGGCCGTGAAGGCTATCCCCATCGCCCAGTCGTTCGTGTCTTCCTTCGGAACGAAGCTGATTGAGGAGATCACCTTTTTCCGCAGCAAGACTCCGGAAGGCGAGATCCTGGGCATCGCGATCCGCGTGATGGGCACGTGAATATCGCTCCGAAAATCCGAGACCTAAACTCGCCACATCAGGCCCACTCACTGCTGACTCACACACTGCTCATGTTCTGACTCCCCCGGGCCACGCAACGCCGCGCGGAGGAAGATCATGACGCACTGGACTCCCCCCAACCGAGGAAAGACCAACCTCGGTGGCCCGCTGTCCACGGGTCAGTTCCCCACCATGGGCGACGAGCTGCACCGAGTGACCTGGATTCGCCCCGAGAGCGGCCAGACCGTCAGCCGCCAGGGCATGTCGAAGTCCGGCGACGGCGATCTCGGCCGTAACACGCACCGCAGCAACCGCACGACCTCGTCCGCCGAGACCTTCGGCCCGGCCGGCGTCGTCCAGGTAAAGCGGTCCCTGCACGGACCCGGCTGCGTCTGCTGCGCGACCACCGGCCGCTACCGCATGCCCAGCGCATTCGGCAGCCAGGACCAGTTCCGCGGGGGCGCCGCCACCGGGAAGCGAGGCTGACCATGTGGCCTCTGCTCGCCGGCGTCGCCGCCAGGGTCGGACTGTCCACCGCGGCCCGCGGTGCAGCCACCACCGCCACGCGCTCGGCCGTGACCTCGGCCGCGTCGAGCGGCTCCATCAGCGCCGGCACCGCCAGCGCCAGCTCCGGGAGCCGCCTGCTGTCCGCCACGCAGTTCGCCAACGTCGGCGCCAACGCGTTCTCCGGCGGCGGGAGCAGCCGGTCGCAGGGGAGCCCACAGGCCCCCGTAGGCGACCAGGCGGGGTGGTTGCGCTCGTGAGCACCGCAGTCACCTCACCCAGCCCGGTGGCCGATTTCCGCAGCGCCATCCGCATGACCGGCACGACCGATGACGGCTCCCTCGCCCCGGCACCGCCGACGAACGCGGGCAGTACCACGACCGCCACCGCACCACACGACAGCACCGCAGCCGCCGAGTTTGCCCACGGAGCCACCACAGGGAGGTGACCCCCATGCCGGAGTTCAACCCGGACCAGTTCCGCCAGAACTCGTTCGACGGTTTCGGGGAGCGCCCCATGCGGCCCTACCGCACCTCGCGGCCCCAGCCGGCCAGCGACCCACAGCCGGCCAGCACGCCCAGCGGCTGGACCCAGCCCCAGCTTCCCGACCCGCCCGCCGCCCCGGCCAGCCCTGCCCGCCTCACCCCGGCCGCTCAGGCACGCGCCGACATCTCCGCCGCCCGCGCCGAGACCCGTACGGCTCGCGTGGCCACCGCACAGGCCAACGCCCAGGCCGCCACCCACCGCCAGACCGCGGCAGAGGCCCGAGCAACCAAGGCCCAGCAGCGCGCCGCACAGGCCACCCGCACGCCCCCGCGCGTGGACCCCAGCTCGGTGCCCGACCTCACCCCGCCCCCGCTGCCTGACACCCCCAGCGGGCCCGGACGCCGGGCGCCCATCAACAATCTGGCGTACCGGAGCACGAGCATGCGGTTCGGCCCGCCCCCGGCGCCGCCCGAGCCCGCTCCCTCCACCGTCCCCCCGCGTCCGACCAGGCCGGCCCGGCCGCCTGCCCCGCCGTCCTCCACCAGCCGCCCCGGCCGCGTCACCCCGGGCATGGCCCGCGCCGGCCGCGCGGCAGGCGTCGGCGTCTTCGTCGCCGCCAAGGCCCTTCAGTCCATCAGCCGGCCCGCCACCGACCCCAAGCGCTCCGGCAACCCTCTCTACAAGACGAACCAGGGGTGGATGCGATGAGCTACCCCAACCGCGCAGGCGCCAACTCCAACATCATGTACAACCCGCCCTACTCCCAGGCGCAGGCGGGTGCGATCACGTACACCGGCGGCTCCGGCGGCACACTCATGTCCGGCGCCCGGGACATCCTCGACGCGCGCCGGCTGATGGACACCGGTCACGTGCCCAGCGCGGAGTACCCCGACGGATACCTCGGAACGATCGGCGCCGGCACCCGCCGCCAGGACCGGCTCCTGAACAACATCGGGAACAGGGCCACCCAGAAGTCGTACCAGCGTGGCGTGCACAAGGGCGAGAGGATCGACCCGGCCGACTACTACTGGACCGCAGACGTCCACCCGGCCGCCGCCCTCCAGGCCCAGGCCCGCGGCGAACGCTGGACGCAGCACGGCTCGATGATCGGCTCGCCGCTGGTCAACGACGGCAAGTCCGAGACGCTGGTGTCGACCCAGTCCCGGTTCGCGACCGCCCAGCGCGTCTACACGCAGGAGATCACCCCCTCCTACACGGCCATCAACGAGCAGCGCCGTCAGCAGCTCCTGCGCTTCCAGCCGGCCTGGAGGTGACGGCCGTGCTGCAACAGGACTCCATCTACGCCCGCCGGCCCTGGTCCAGTGCCCGGGAGCAGCAGGTCAGCGACGCTCTGCGCGAGTGGACCGACATGCCCCCGGACGCCGTCCGCCGCATGAAACCGCCCATCCCGAATATCGGCAGGACACCGCCGCGATTCGGATACGCCCAGCACGTGCTCTCCATCACGGACATCGCACGCCTCGACGACGTGTACCCCGGCGCCCGCGTGGACTTTTCGCAGCGCCAGTCCGGGTATTCCGGGACCTCTTTTCCAGCGCTGGGAGTGATCTGAAATGCCCAAGGCCACGAGCCTTACCGACCGCCGCAAGCACGGCCGCGGAGACAACTCCACCGGCGTCGTCGGTGCCAAGAACAACCTCCAGGACCAGCGCACGGCCGGCCGGTATTCGCCGAAGACGCCGTCCGCCCGTTCGGAGTTCGAAGCTGGCGTCTCGGCGGGGCGGCCCATGGCCAAGGGGGTTCCGGCAGGCGGCTCGAAGAAGAGGGCGGCCCCGGCCGTCAGGCGGCTCGGAGAGAAGAAATGAGCATGCGAGCACTGTCCAGCTTCCTGGTCTCCATCTCCCAGCGGCTGAAGGCGAAGTGGGCGGCATTCCGCGCCCGCCGCCGCGCCAACCAGAGCAGAAAGGCCCCGCCGGTATGAGCTACGCACCGAACCGCCCTCTGGCGGGAGAACTCAACGAAGGTCTGACCGACGGCACCTACAAGAAGATCAACACCGACCGCGGGGGAGGCGTCGAGCCGACCACCTACGCCGTCCGCCAGGACCTGAACGACCTCTGGTACGGCGTGCACGAGACGGCCGTCAAGCGGCGCCCGGACGGCATTGCCACGCGGACTCCCGGCTACGTGCCGAACCCGCCGGCGCACCTCTACTTCGGGATGTGACGTGAAGCGAGACCACGAAGTACTCATCTACCCCCCGGCATTCACGAAGCGGATGCTGGGCGCGGGCCTGAGTATTTTCACGGCTGCCGCTGCGCTGCAAAAGGCCCTGGGTTCAACACCGTTCTCGGTGGTCGACGCACCAAGCGATAGCTGCGCGTATTACATCGCGCTCATCTACACCACCCTCGGCGTCGCTCTGGGAGTGGTCTCGGCGATGTACTCCCTGAAGACATCCAGCCTGCGCCTGATGGGCTATCTCGGCGCCTACCTCCTCGCGTTCGCCGCGGTCAGCCTGTTCAACAGCCCCGCAACTCCGTGGATGCAGCTCGCCAACGTCGTGTCGTTCATCGCCATCTCCCTGGCCGCTTTCTCGGCCTGGCTCCGATACCGGCGGGAGGGCCCATGACGATGTCCGACGTGGCTGCGCAGATGGTTTCCATCCTCATCAGCGCCATCGGCCTCGTCATTTTCCGCCTGATCGCCAAGTACCTCCCGGAAGACCCCGAGCCGGTAGTACGCCCCCGCAGAAAGCCTGCTCGAAACAACGACAGCGAAGACGACGACGCCCAGGTCTGAGTCACGACGTGAAAGGCCGTCTTGATGGCGAACGAGAAGTGGAACCTCAATACGACCAGCGCCCTGACTGCCGAAGCCGGCAGCCCGGTCGGCCTGGTCAACCCCCCGCGCACCGCGGAACAGCATGTCACCGACCGCCCCGCCGACTACGGAGAGCAGGTCGTCCCGCCCAAGCCTCTGTGGTACCTCGACAAGGACGCCAACCCGCACTCCCGCGGCGTCACGGAGCCCTACAAGGTGCTGCTGTTCTGGCGCTCCAACATCGGCGACATGGCCGCCGACCTCGACGACAGCTACTACATGGGCGTCAGGGGCCTCCAGGGCATCGGCGTGGCCGGACACCTGGTCACCGTCAACGGCACCGGCGAGATCTACCAGCCCGGCAGCGAGTCCTCGGCCACGATCACCCAGTACTGGGACAACACCGACCCGGAGAACTCGGTACTGACCGAGATCGAACCCGAGACGGAGTACACCTTCACCGTCGCCGCCCACAACCAGGCCGGCGAGTACGGGCCCGCCTCGGACCCGCTGACCCTCACCACGCCGGCCGTGGGCTACGAATTTCAGCACGTCACCCTTCCGCCCCGGCCCCCGAACGACATCGACTACGCGGCCCCGCTGCCGGTCATCACCTCCGCCGGGGGCGGTGGAATCCAGCTCCGCTGGACGAAGATCGCGAACGTCACCAAGTACGAAATTTTCGACAACACCAGCCAGGACACCACCGAGGCCATGGACCTCACCCGCATCGGGCTCAACGAAAGCGACGTCAAGCTCGGCGAGGTCAACCAGCCCGGCGCCGGCACCACCGTCGTCACCTTCACCACGCCCAACTACACCGTGCCGCGCCACCGCTTCAGCCTCAAGGTCCGAGCCGTGCGCACCGACACCAACGGCACCGCGGTCAGCGAGTTCTCCACCCCGCTGCGCGGCACCATCCCCGCGTCCAACAACGCACCCGGCAAGCCCGGCGCACCGACGTTCACCACGGCCCCCACCTCGAACGGCCTGGTCGAGATCACCATCGCGCCGCCGGCCATCGGCACCGTGAACGGCCCGCCCGAGTGGTACGCGCTCTACGACGGCACCCGCAAGGTCGCGACCGTCAACGCCCCCCTGGGCACCGCCCCGCACGTACAGCTCCAGTACGCGGCTGGCCAGACCTACTCCTTCACGACCGTCGCCGGGAACAGCGCGGGCATCAGCCCCGCCTCCAACACCCTGGCCGGCACCATTCCCTCGTCCTGAAAGGCCAGCACGTGAGCACACCCCCCACCATCGGCCGCACCGTCCACTACCGCGCCTCCGCAGACGACGCGGTCCGGATCAACAAACGCCGCAAGGACGCCTACAAGAGCGGCGCCTACGCCCAGGAAGACGGCACGATCGCCCACGTCGGCAACGACGTCTCTGAAGGCCAGATCTTCCCTGCCGTCGTCGTGCGCGTCTGGGACGTCGGCACGGCCAACCTGCAAGTCCTCCTCGACGGCAACGACACCTTCTGGGCGACCTCCCGCAAGGAGGGCGAGGACGTCGGCACCTGGCACTGGCCGGAGCGTGTGTGATGACGGGCGCGCACACGTGCCCGCGCCGCATGCACGAGATGGGCCCCTGGAAACGAGAGGAAGGGCTGGACGCCTGGACGAGCGGACACGGCGGCCCCTCCTGCTCCTTCTGCGGCTCCCTGCACCCCGACCGCTTCATGAAACTCGTGCGGGACGGATGGGTCGTCGGGCCCACCGACAAGAACTACAAGGCTTACCTCTCCCGCCCGCTGACCGACGAAGAACAGGCCGTCCACAAGGCCCGCTGGCTGGGCGGGTTCACCGCCCAGGAGCTGCGCGACTCGGCACTCGCCAGAGGCGAGACAGCGGACGCCACGCACGCCGCGCTCGAAGCCGCGTACTACGCCCAGGTCGCCCCGCTCACGGCCGGCAGCAAGGAAGCCAAGTTCTACTTCCAGCACCTCACCCACCAGCAGCAGCAGGAATTCGTCGACCTGTACCGCACCGAGCGGATGGAGGTCGGCTACCCCGGCCGGTTCTACCAGCCGCCGTTCTTCATGCAATTCGCGACATCTGAACGGAACTCCCCGCAGGAGGGTGCGTAATGGCAACCCCTCTCACCGCCACCGCCTTCCTCAACGCCCTGCGCTCCGAGGGCATCACTGTCGTCGAGGTCGGCTCCTGGCGCACTCACAACCGCAACTCCAAGGGCGCCTGGGGCCCCGTCCACGGCGTCCTGATCCACCACACCGTGACCAAGGGCACCCAGAACACCGTCACCATTTGCCGCACCGGCTACACGGCCCTGCCCGGCCCCCTGTGCCACGGCGTCATCGGCAAAGACGGCGTGGTCTACCTCGTCGGCTACGGACGCGCGAACCACGCTGGCGGCGGAGACCCCAACGTCCTCCAGCAGCTCATCAACGAGAGCTACGGCACCGCCCCCGCCAAGCCCACCAAGGGCAACGCCGACGGCGTGGACGGCAACGCGCGGATGTACGGCTTCGAATGCGAAAACATGGGCGACGGAAAGGACCCGTGGCCGGCCAAGCAGATCGAAGCCATCGTCCGCGCCTCCGCAGCCATCTGCCGCGCACACGGGTGGAGCGCCAAGTCCACCCTCGCCCACGCCGAGTGGTCCCGGGACAAGATCGACCCCAAGGGCTTCACGATGCCCTCCATCCGCGACCGCGTCGCCGAGCGGCTCAAGCACGCGGCGAACTGGAACCCGACCACCCCCACCCCTCCCCCGGTTTCCACCATCGAGACGAGGGTGGCCGCCCTTGAAAAGCTCATCGCGGCGCAGGAGAAGCGCATCGTCGCTCTGGAAAAGAAAGCGGCCTAGAAATGACCGTGTACGACGTTCTGGTCTCGCTGTGGCGGACCGCGGTACCCATCGTCGTCGGCTGGGTGGGCGCGCTCCTCGCGCACATCTACATCGACGTCGATGAGCAGGCTCTCTCACAGTCCCTGGCCGCCGTGTTCGCGGTGGTCTACTACGGCCTGTTCCGCCTGCTCGAAGCCAAGGTCAACCCGGCCTTCGGCTGGCTCCTCGGGCTGGCCCGCCCGCCCGCCTACACCAAGCCCGACCCGACGGTGACCCCCTGGGGAAAACCGCCGGCTACCTGATTCATTTTCGGGACCCCTAGGGTGACCGACGCCGGAACGCCTGCGGGATGGCCGGGGTCACGTCCCCGTTGAAAGGCATCCCGTGTCCCGCCCGAAGATCCCCACTCTCTCCTGGCGTCAAGCCCGCGTCGCCTCAGCAGCCGCCCTCACCGTCCTCCTGACGGCCGCGTACCTCGCCCAGCCGGCAGACGCCGAAGACCCTCCCTCGCGTACCGTCGCCCTCGCCCCGTCGATGACCATGCTCGACCGGCCGCTCACCGTCGACACACGTGCCGCCATCACCGCCCAGGCCAGCGCCCAGGCCGCCGCTCACCGGCAGGCCGTCGAGAAGGCCGAAAAGGCGAAACAGGAGCGCCAGGCCCGCGAACGCGCCGAAGCCGCAGCAGCCGCCGCCCGCGAGCACGCACGAGAACAGGCACGGGAGCGCGAACGAGCCCGGCAGGCCGAGCAGCGAGCCGCCCGCAGCGCCCAGCGCCAGCAGGCCGCCACCCTGGCCGGCCCCTCCACGACCGTCTCCGGCGCCAGAAGCTACGCCCGCTCACGGCTCTCCTCCGCCCAGTACCAGTGCCTGAGCAACGTAGTCAGCCGGGAAAGCGGATGGAACCACCGGGCCACAAACCCTTCCTCCGGCGCCTACGGCCTCTTCCAGGCACTGCCCGGATCGAAGATGTCGTCCGCCGGCAGCGACTGGCAGAGCAATCCCCTCACCCAGATGCGGTGGGGGCTTTCCTATATGAACGCGCGGTACGGAAGCCCGTGCGGAGCCTGGGATTTCTGGACAAAAAATAGGTGGTATTAGCGTCCCCACATGACGCAGATCCGCCTCCTCCTCTGCAAGGACTGCCACACCACTGAAGTGCTTCCCGCCTATCAGGGTGATCCCCGCGGAGACTCGGTCCTCGAATACGCCGTAGCCAAGCACCAGTACCCCAACGGTGAACGGCACTTCGGTCGTCTTTACCCGATCGACGGCGTAGACGAGGACCGCTGGCATTCCTCAGCAGAAATCCGCGACGAAATCCTCAAGCGGGTCTGGCAGCAGGAGGGCGCCACCGGAATGGAGCCCTGGGTCTACCAGGCCGTCGACACCCTCAAGGCCGACGCCATGCAGTGCTGGCGCTCTCGCCACCGGCCCGAGACCTGCTCCGACTTCCACTCGGAGAAGAAGCTCATCACCCCGCCGACCGCCGGCGACCGCAAGGCCGAGGGCCTGCCGAAGTGGGACAAGTCCAACCCCACCAACCAGCGCTACCTCTGCGACTACTGCCCCATCCGCAGCGTCAACGAGCAGAAGATGCGGCACAAGCGAGGGCTCTACCAGTGAGCGCACGCCGCCGGCCCGCCGAGCGCGACTGGACGAAACGATTCTTCGACAAGGTCGACCCCGGCACCGAATTCGACGACTGCCACATCTGGCTCGGCGCCAAGGACGACTACGGCTACGGAAAATTCCGGCTGCCGAACGGCCACACCAAAGGCACCCACATCATCGCGTGGGAACTGGCCAACCAGAAGACCGTTCCCCCGGGCTGGCACGTCGACCACCGGTGCCGAATTCGAAGCTGCTGCAATCCCGACCATCTCGAACCTGTACCGGCTACCGAGAACGTCGCCCGCGGCGAGTCCTTCTCCGCCCGCAACGCCCGCAAAACGCACTGCCCCAAGGGCCACAAGTACACCGAAGAAAACACCCGGTGGCACTCCGGCCGGCGTGAGTGCATCACCTGCATTCGAGCCCGCGACCGCGAACGGCGAGCAGCCAAACGCGCAGAAACCCAGGAAAGCACCTGGAGCACCACACGAAAGGGCTGGCAGTGACTCACACACGGACCCACACCCGCATCGAGTTCGCCAACCCCTACCTCGTGTGCACCCAGTGCGAAGACACGGTCAGCGCCTGGCACAACCCCGACGCCTGCCGCTGCACCGCCCCCACCTGGAACCTGCCCTGCCGACACACCGCCGGCGTACGCGACACCTGCCCCTCCTGGAGCCCCGTAGACGGCTGCCTCTGCCCGGCCGGCCCCACATCACACCGCACTCACCCTGAACTCGATTAGGAGCACCCCCATGCCCCTCGACACCCCCAACGGCGCCGACCGCCAGCCCATCACCTGCCGCACCGCCTTCGTCGTCGTCCAGCACGAAAACGGCGAGTGGGAAGCCATCAACGACCTCACCACCGCCGTCACCCCCGAGCACATCGCCACTGTCATCGAGATGAAGTTCGGCGCGTCCGAGGTCGTCTCCGACATCGAGGCCAGCAAGCAAGCCGCCATCACCGCCCACCAACTGATGGCCGTGACCGCACAGATGCAGCAGGCCGCCGCCAACCGGTCCCTCGTCGACCAGCTCAAGATCTAAGGCCAGCCGTGCTCGCCGCCGTCATGGTCGTCGAAGGTGTCCTGCGCGTCCCCGACGGCGAAGGCCACTACGACACCGGCTGGAGCCTCTACCAGGCCCTCGCGAAGAACAGCCGCCTCTACCTCCTCTCGGCCACCTGGACCGAAGAACAGTGCGCCCTCTGGCTGGCCAAGCGACAACTCCGCGGCCACATCGGCTACCTGCACCAGACCATCCCCGGCGCCGCCGGCCGCCTCGAAGCACTCGACCGCGTCCGCTCCTGGCACATCGGCCTGGTCCTCGAACCCAACCCCAGCATCGCCGCCGCACTGCTGCGCGCCGGCTGGAACACCGCCGTCCTCACCCACTCCGCCTACACCCAGCCCCAATGGCGGCCCGACTACGACGGCACCCCCCGCCGCTGGGACGACCTCACCGGAGAAATCGAACGCCAAACCGCCCTCCGCCTCACCGACCCCCGCACACAGGAGCCCTCGTGACCGTCATCCCCGCCGACAAGGCGCCCCGCCGCTTCAAGCTGATCCGCCGCACCGACGTCACCGGCGTCTCCGGCGAAGGCCACATCGCCGACGGCGTCCAGTGGCCCGACGGAACCTGCGCCCTGCGCTGGCGCACCCAGGTCGCCACCCACGCCCTCTACGACCAGGTCGAGCACGTCGAGCACATCCACGGCCACGACGGCGCCACCCACGTGGAATTCACCGACCCCGAATGACCCCACGCCCCAGCGCCCACGTGATGGCCCGCGTCCACCTGACCCTCACCCTCACGTGGGCGCTGCTGGCCATCCCCACCCTCCTCTGGTGGCGCAACTCGATCCTGTGGGTGGCGTTCATGAGCCTCTACGCCAACGTCGCAGCCCACTGGTCCGCCTTTCAAGGCACCCGCGCCGAACGCGAAGCCGAAAAGGACGCCTGATCGTGGCCATGTCCCGCAAGCACTACCGCGAAGCTGCCGCACTGCTGCGCGCCGCCCTCCCACCCAAGGGCAAGCGGCGCCCCACCAGAAGCGCGACCGTCCAGGAAATCGCCGACGGACTCGCCTCCATGTTCGCCCAGGACAACCCGAGCTTCCGGCGGTCCACCTTCATGGACGCAATCTTCGAGGACCACACGTGATCATGTACTTTGCCGGCGCGGAGATCCCCTCCCACCGCAACCTCCTCACAGCCGAGGAGGCACCCCACGTCGGCATGAGCTACATGGGGCTACGCCGGAGGGTCAAATTCTCCAAGCCCTGGCTCATCAACGACCACTACCCCCCGGCCCAGTCCGTGTTCCTGGACAGTGGCTGCCACACCCTCAACCGGGCCGGCGTCGAGGTCACACCCGAAGAAATCCAGGACATCGCCGATCACTACGACGAATTCGTGGAGCAGAACCTGGACCGCGTCCAGGTATACACCGAATTCGACGCCCTCCCCATGGGCCGCGACTGGATCGCGCAACGCCGGCAGCACCTCGACCCCGAAAAGGCCATCGTCGTCTGGCACGAGGAATGGGGCATCGACATCCTCAAGCAGATGGCCGACAACTGGCCCTACATCGCCGTCGGCCAGGCCACCTGCGGCGACAGGGACATCATCCCCCTGCTGCGCTCCATCAGCCGCACCATCAAGCTCCACGGCATGGGCTTCAGCTCCCCGCCCCTCATGCTCTCGGCCGACTGGTACTCCGTCTCCTCCACCACCTGGCTCTCAGCCGCTCAGCACGGCGAGACGTTCATCTGGACCGGCAGCGAGATGAAGCGCTACCCCACCCGCTACAAGGCCCAAGCCCGCAAGCGGCACCGCACCCTCATCTCCGGCGCCGGTTTCGACATCGACAAGATCGAGGCCGACGACGCCACCGAGAACCTCCGCCTCAGCCTGTGGTCCTGGCAGCAGCAGATCGCACACATCTCGCAGCGCCATGGCAACGGAGTAACTCCCACCACCGAAACAGCCACACCCGGGAACAGGGAAAAACACCTCGCGTCAGTTACGGCGATCCGCCAGGAAGCCGGGAACGAGGGAGCAACTCCGGCCCCCTCCGAACGGGTGAAGAAGCTCCTGCCCGGCATCACGACCGAGGAGTTCGTCCACCGCTACACGGACCCCGACTCCGGGGAACGAAAGACCCGCACCGAGCACCGCATCAACGCCATCGACCCCAACGTCCGGGTCTGCGACGGGTGCTTCCTCGCGAAGAAATGCCCCGAGTACTCCCCCGGAGAATCGTGCGTCTACGAGATGCCGATCAAGGTCAAAACCAAAGAGCAGTACATCGCACTGCTCGACTCGCTTATCACCATGCAAGCCATGCGCGTCTTCTCTATGCGCATGTCAGAGGAGGTAGAGGGCGGTTATGCGGACCCCAATCTGTCGGGCGAGATGGACCGTCTCGCCAAGTACGTGAAGCTCAAGGCAGACATCGAAGAGGCAGGATTTACGTTCTCGATGAAGATGGAAGGCCGAGGGCAGGGGACCGGCAACGAGGTCGGGATCATCTCCCGCCTCTTCGGAGCACGCTCCGATGGGCCCCCCGCCCTCTCGCCGGCCGGGACAGTGTCAACCCAAGACGCCCTGTCCCAGATGGGCATCATGGACGCGGAGGTCGTCGAGGAGCCTGCGCCGAGGGAGTAACCCCCTCCCGCCACTCAACGACCGGAACCACGCCCGTACCGCAACCGGCTACCGCCGGTGCTTCCGCCGGGCCTTGCGCTCCTCCGCGGTCATCCACCGGTGCGCACCGAATAACGTCCCGCCGGCCAGCACCACCATCGTGGTCACGGTCGACACGTCGCTCTGGAACACGAACTCCAGGACCCACATGGCCGCGAACTCCAGGACCCTCATCGCCACTCCCTCCTCACAATGACGAAGCCCCCGCTCCGAACCGGAAACGGGGGCAGACGACCTACGCGGCCGGCACCTACCGGTCGCTGTCCATGGGGCAGCCCTCGTGCTCCCAGAAGCACGCGTGGAACGCGAAGGCCGTGACCCCCGTGTCGGGGGTATTCAGCGCCAGGACCGCGTACGCGGTCGCCAGCGCGCTCAGCACGCCGCTCGGCTTCCAGCCCTTCTTCCGCTGGTCCGCCTGGAACTGGAAGACGTCAGCCTTCTCCGTGATCGTCTTCTCGGCCGTCTTCGCGAGTGCCTCCAACTCCGCCTGGCCCGCGCTGCTCAACTCCGAGAACTTCATCTGCACCAGGCCGAGCAAGGCGTGACCCATGGCCTGCACGAACTCGTTGTTGTCCCACCGCGGGTCCGGCAGGCACTTCGTGTAGCCGATCAGACCGTGCGGCTTCCTCTGCTCCTCGGTCATTCCGATTTCCCCTCCTGTTTTCGGGCATGAAAAAACCCCCCACCTCCGTTGAGGCAAGGGGCGCTGCGTGCGTCAGGTACTACCCGTCGTCACGCTGTCTGGTCGGCCCTTCCGGGCGCTTGGCGATGTCCGGCAGCAACCGCTCCAACCACTTGGCGGCCTCCGGCGTGTCGCTCCGGCTGAGGAACGCCCGCAGCCACGTCACGTCCTCACGGTCGGCGTGGATCGTGTACCAGCCGTTGGCCGCCATGTCCTCGGCCTCGCCGGTGTTCCACTCGTGCAGCAGCGGAACGAGCTGAGCCAGCAGCTTCTCGGTCGCGTTGGTCGTGCCGCGCTCGACATAGTGCAGCTCCGTGGCCGACTGCATCAGCACGTCGAAGAACTCACCCGTCAGGGCCGTGTTGTCGGGCAGCACGTGCCGGTCCCGCAGCACGACACGATGAACTCGGTTCTCCGCGATCTCCGCGATGAGCGCCTTGAACTCAGCCCTGTCGTCCTCAAGGTCGACGAACCACCGGTCAGGTTCCTCGCCCTCATTCCAGGCAATGACCGCCTCCGTCTCACCCGGCAGCATGTCCGGGTGCAACGCGCCGAGGTACCCGGCCGTGTAACGCCTGCCCTTACTCACCCTCGTACACCTCGTACTCGTGCTTGTCCTCGGTGCCGGCGAACGTCAGCAGCATCAGCGGCTTGCCCCACCGCTCCGCCAGCTCGGCGCGGAACCCCGGCTTATACGACTGGGCGGCCACAACGAGGTGGTCACCAGCCGGCCCCACGTTCTCCACGAACCCACCCGCGTCTCCGGGCCCCAGCGCCCGGGGCATCACCACGAACGCGGCCCACGGCTTCCTCGTGATGTAGATACGATGCGCGAACTCGCCGGTGCCCTCCTCGATCGTCTCGCGCTTGCCCAGGCTCCGGTGGACATTCCGCAGCAGGCCAGCCGCCACCGCCATCAGCGGCGCTTCCTGCTCCATGAACCGAGAAGCCACGTTGACAAAAGCCGCCGCCGCGACGTTGTCACCTTTCAGGCTCATCGCGGCTTCCGTCGTCACCGGCACGAATCCCGTGTACGGCTCACTCGCCACTGCTCTGCTCCTTCTCGTCGTATCCGCGTGGCACCAGGTTGCACAGGATCAGGTATGTCGCCTCATCCGACGTGGCCATGTCCCACACCACCTCGTGATCCGCCCCCAGCCCTCGCAGGTAGGCCCTGGCGAAGAGGACGCCGACCCACTCCGGACCCACGTCATACGCCCATGCCCAGTCGGCCCGCGCCGGCCGGTTCTCCAACTCCGCCTCACGGCTCGTGTAGTTCTCGAAGTACTCGGCCTGGTTGGCGAAGTTCGGACCCCACCGGAAGGCCCGACGGCTCAGCCGCTCCCAGTCGTGTTCGGTCAGCGCAATCTCGATCGTCACTTCGACTCCCGTCCCGGTTCAGAGCGCACAGCGTAGGCGCTCCCACTGACAAGGGCCCGTACCTCCCGAAGGAAGCAGGGCCCAGACACCTTCTGACCGCGCACCGTAAAGGCGGAGTCATTTACCTTCGATGTAGTCGGCGCAGCCGGCCACCCAGTCATCCTTGTTGACGCCGGCCAGTTCCTCGGCCGGAAATTGACCCCACAGCTCCTCGCAGCGGGCTTCATCAACCGCCCGGTCCTCGTCACTCACCACGAACTGGGCGTCTCCGAAGGCGTGGTATCCCTTCCGATAGCTCCTCTCGTCCCGCTCTGGTTCGGCCGTGACGCTCTGCACAGCCACGTAGATGGCCACCGCCAGCGAGACCAGGCCCAGCAGGGTGCCCGCCATTCGTGTGTACCGACGCCGCACCACGCCTCCTTCTTGGGGTGCCATTTTCGATTAGAAATTCGACCACCCATATGGGCGCTGTCGCATAGAAAAGCACCCAGGGAAGGTCAGTGCCATGTTGACGCACGACCGTTCCCCAGGTGCCCTCGTTCGGCCTACAACAGAAGATGAGTGCTGGGCCGGCTTCTGGAAGGTGCTCGGCGAGATCGCTCACCGAATCTGGCTGGAGGATCACCCAGCCGACGCAAGCTCCCCTTCCTCCTCCGCAAGCGACGCATCTTCCTCACGCTTGAACCGACGGTCGAAGTAGCGCTCCCTCGGCGGCGCCCAGTGGGGAACCACTCGGGCGCTTCGCCCGTGCCACGCGCTGATTTCCGGCTCCTCGACCCGCACGTGGTTGATGACCTTCGCCAGCGCCATTCGCTTCTCCTCGACCGTGGCCCTGTCCCACACCACCACGAGCCCCTGGAACTCTTCCTTCTCGGGGACGTTGTTTGCAGCCACCTCCGCCTCCAGCAGCCGCAGCTTGGCGCGCAACTCCTCCAACTGAAGGTTGACCGACTCCATACGCACCTTGGATTCCTCCAGGGTGGTTAGGCCGGCCTCGTAGCCTTCGTTGATACGCTCCTTCTTCCTCAGCAACGCCGTGATAAGCAGCTCGACTTGAGGGATTTCTGCGGCGCTCTGCTCTACTGCCGCGGCCTGCTCCATGCTGATCTGCGCGAGGTGTTCACCCTTCGCAGACGCCAGCAGCCACTCGTAGACGGTCCGCTCGATGCGGGACATGTCCATCGAGGACGTTTTTCCATGCGCGTGCTTTTCCTTGCGGTCGCACCGAAACAGCTTGATGTACGGCCGCCGCGTCCCGTCGCTTTTCTTGCTTCCGCCGCCCTGCACTACCACCATGCTCTCGAAGCAAACCGAGCCGTCGGTGCCGGTTTCTCCACAGCGCACCAAGCCGGACAACGTGTACGACGGGGTGCGCTTCCTCGTTTTTGGACTGGACTGGGTAACGCGCCGATCCACGTATGCGTCCCACAGATCCTGCCCGATGAGAGCCTTGTGTTTGGCGTCCGCCCAGATGTCGTATTCAGCGGGACTCGTACTCTTCGGCGATTCCGCCGTCTCACTGCGAGCACGCAGAAGACCGGCAGCGAATCCAGAGTCGAGGACTGCACGCCACGCGTTCTCGCGCATCACGTTACCGAAGCGGGACCGGACGCCGGCACGCTCCGCGTCTTTCGCGATGCGATACAGGAAGGCACCATTGGCCCACATGTCGTATGCCTTCGCGTACCACTCAGCCTGATAAATCGGAGGCGCGAACTCGGGCGGGAGATCGGTGTCCGGCATGAGGATTCCCCCGCAGCGGGCCGTGCAGTAGTAGAAGCGCTCCCCGGGCCGCTTCTCGCAGGAGGGACAGCGCACGTACCCGAACCTCGGTGTGCCGCTGTGCGGTAGCCCATCCTTGAAGCGACGCGCGTGCGCAGTCATCCAGTTCGCACGGATGGTGTCGAGCTGGTATTCGGCGAGGCGCAGGAATTGGTCCCGCATGTAGCGGCCTGCCGGAGTGCTGGCGTCGATGTCTTGTGTGGCCGAGAGGAGTTCGCCACCGGCGTTCGTCAGCTCGTTGATGTAGTGGAGCGAGCCGACCAGTGTGCGGCCGAAGCGGCTGTATTCCCACACCACGACAGCATCGGCTTCCTTGCGCTTCACGCGTTCGATGCACTCGGCGATTCGTCGCTTGGCGAAGTCGGCGCCGGACAGGTCGAGGTCTTCAACGGGATCGCCGACGATCTGAATGCCCTTGGTGTCGCAATAGAACCGGCAGATGGCTGCCTGCTCCGTGTGACTCTTCATGTTCTCGCGGGCCGTGGAGACCCGGACGTAAACGATCGCTCGCCGGATGACGCGACCGTTGGCGAGCGTGAGGGCGGGGCCCTTGTGTGCGGGGACGAGTAGGCGACTGTTCACCGGTGGTGCTCCTAAGCGGCCAGCGCTACCGACATGCGGCTGACCCCCAGGTTCTGCCACCTGAGCAGGGCGTATGTACCGCTACCCGGGTGGTATGTGTGCAGTACCGTCGGTGAAGACGAGGGTGCCGCAGACGAAGGCGACCGACAGCAGGACGGCGATCGCGGAGAGCGCCATCCGCCCCTTGTGCGCGAAGAAGTTGCGCATCGAGGTCTTCATGACGGTCATGACGTGCGCCCCCGGGCGTCGAAGTCCTTCATGCGGTCGAGGACGGCCTCCGCGGTCGGCTTGTACATCTCGTCGACGATGCGGCCGTCGGCGAGGTACAGCACCCGGTCCGCGTAACTGGCGGCCACCGGGTCGTGGGTGACCATCACGATGGTCTGGCCCAGCTCGTCGACGGAACGGCGCAGGAAACCGAGGACCTCGGCGCCGGCGCGGGAGTCGAGGTTTCCGGTCGGCTCGTCCCCGAAGATGATCTCGGGCCGGGCCGCGAGGGCCCGCGCCACGGCGACGCGCTGCTGCTGGCCGCCGGACAGCTGGGTGGGGCGGTGCTTGAGGCGGTCGGCG
Organism: Streptomyces sp. NPDC006265; assembly: GCF_040613555.1. Lineage (NCBI taxonomy): Bacteria > Bacillati > Actinomycetota > Actinomycetes > Kitasatosporales > Streptomycetaceae > Streptomyces > Streptomyces sp. NPDC006265. The sequence continues at coordinate 5,704 of NZ_JBEXSH010000003.1, read as the reverse complement.
AGCCCGACGGTCTCCACGACCCGCGTCAGCCACTCCTTGTCCGGCTTGCGGCCCGCGATGTCCATGGGCAGGGTGATGTTCTCGATCGCGTTCAGCGTCGGCAGCAGGTTGAACGCCTGAAAGATGAACCCGATCCGGTCCCGGCGCAGCCGTGTGAGCTTCTTGTCCTTCAGGCCGGTGATCTCCGTCTCGTCGAGGTAGATCTGGCCGTCCGTCACGGTGTCGAGTCCGGCGAGGCAGTGCATGAGCGTGGACTTGCCGGACCCCGAGGGGCCCATGATCGCGGTGAACTGGCCGCGTGCGATGTCCACGTCGACATGGTCGAGGGCGACGACACGGGTCTCGCCGGATCCATACGCCTTCACGACCTGCCGCGCTCGCGCGGCAACGGCCGTACGCCCTCCAGTACCCCCGTGCCTGGGAATGGTCACAGCCGAAGTCACGGTATGTCTCCTATATCGGTCAGCAGATGGTGAAGGCGGTCGCCTGGTCGACAGCCGCTGTGCGCGTTGCCGGACCAGGAGTCCGTTCGACGCGTTGTCAGTCTCGCGGCGGGGAGGGGTCCCGCGCCCTGGTGTTCAGCGCAGTCTTTTGCTGTGGAAAACCCCACCCCCGCCGGTGTGCCAACCGCCCCCCGGCGGCGTAAAGCCAGGTTAAGGACGGACCCCTGCCCGTCTCGTCCTCCGCCGGTACGAACCCTCCCCAGGTCGTAGTACGGAGGTACCCCTAGGGGCAGTCCACCGCAGGGTGGAGGCGGTCTCAGGGTTTGCTCCACCCGTCGGCACAGTCAGGCTCCACCCTCCCGCTGCGTCAGGGTCAAGTGGGAAGCTGTCCGCGGCAGGTAGGTGCAAGGGGCAGGCATACGACGGAACCCGTGGCGCGGGCGCGGCCGGGGCGAGGGGGAGGCACCGGGGTGGGCAGCACCAGTTCCGCGGCACGAGAGGGCGCACGTCCCGCCACGACCGGCCGGCGCGGAGCCGTCGTCGCGGCGCTGATGCTCTCGATGGCGCTGGCGGCGCTCGACGCGACCATCGTCTCGACCGCCGTCCCGCAGATCGTCGGGGACCTGGGCGGCTTCTCCGTCTTCTCCTGGCTGTTCTCCGGCTATCTGCTGGCCGTGACCGTCACCCTGCCCGTGTACGGCAAGCTCTCCGACACCTTCGGCCGCAAGCCGGTCCTCATAGCCGGGTCGGTGGTCTTCCTGCTCGGGTCCCTGCTGTGCGCGGTGGCCTGGAACATGGGGGCGCTCATCGCCTTCCGTGTCGTGCAGGGCCTGGGCGGCGGCGCGCTCCAGGGCACGGTGCAGACGCTCGCCGCCGACCTGTACCCGCTGAAGGACCGTCCCAGGATCCAGTCGAAGCTGTCGACGGTGTGGGCGGTGTCCGCGGTCGCCGGCCCGGGCCTCGGCGGGGTGCTCGCCGCGTACGCGGACTGGCGCTGGATCTTCCTGATCAACCTGCCGATCGGCGCGGTCGCCCTGTGGCTGATCGTCCGTCACCTCCACGAGCCGGAGCGGGAGACCACCCCCCGCGCGCGCGTGGACTGGGCGGGCGCACTCGCGGTGTTCGCCTGCGGCGGCGTTCTGCTCACCGCCCTGGTGCAGGGCGGGGTGGCGTGGCCGTGGCTGTCGGCTCCCTCACTGGCGTTGTTCGGTGCGGGACTCGCCCTGGTCGCGGTCGTGGTGCTGGTGGAGCGCCGGGCGGCGGAGCCGATCATCCCGGGCTGGGTGTGGCGGCGCCGTACGATCGCCGCGGTCAACCTGGCCCTGGGCGCGCTGGGCCTGCTGATGGTCGCGCCGTCGGTGTTCCTGCCCACCTACGCCCAGTCGGTGCTCGGCCTCGCGCCCGTGGCCGCCGGGTTCGTGCTGTCCGTCTGGACGTTGAGCTGGCCCTTGTCGGCGGCGCTGAGCCAGCACGTGTACCGCAGGATCGGCTTCCGCAACACGGCGATGCTGGGCATCGGCACGGCCGCCCTGATCCTTCTCGCGTTCCCCTTCCTGCCCTATCCCGGGCAGGCGTGGCAGCCGACGCTGCTGATGCTGCTGCTGGGCGCCGCGCTGGGCCTGTTCCAGCTGCCGCTCATCGTCGGTGTGCAGTCGACGGTGGGGTGGGCGGAGCGCGGTACGACGACCGCGTCCGTGCTGTTCTGCCGCCAGACCGGCCAGACGGTCGGCGCCGCGGTGTTCGGCGCGGTTGCCAACGGGGTGCTGGCCGCCAGGCTCGGCGGTGCGGGCGACCTGGACTCGGTGACGCGGGCGCTCGATTCGGGCACGGCACCGGAGGCGACCCGGCGCGCGATCGCCGACGCGGTGCACGCGGTCTACCTCGGCGCGGCGGGCGCGGCGGCACTGGCGTTCCTGGTGCTGCTGTTCCTCGCGCCCCGGAAATTCCCGGTGCTGGGGGACTGAGCGCCCGTATCCTCACGCCCATGGTGACCTTGGAACCCCTGCGGGCGGATCACGCGGACGCGCTGCTGGCGTTCGAGCGGGAGAACCGGGCGTACTTCACGCGTACGGTGCCGGACCGCGGGGACGCCTTCTTCACGGCGGCGGGGTTCGCCGCCCGCCATCAGGCGCTCCTCGACGAGCAGCACGCGCGCGTGTGCCGCTTCCATGTGGTCCTCGGGGAGGACGGCGAGCTGATCGGCCGGGTGAACCTGATGGATCTGGCGGACGGCACCGCCGAACTCGGCTACCGCGTCGGCGAACAGGCCGCCGGCCGGGGTGTGGCGACGGCGGCCGTCGCGCAGGTGTGCCGGCTGGCGGCGACCGACTACGGCCTGACGTCCCTCACCGCGCGCACGACCCTCGACAACCCGGCGTCCATGAGGGTCCTGACCCGCAACGGCTTCACGTGGGTGGAGAACACGACGGTGGGTGGACAACCGGGAGTCCGCTACGTGCGCCGGTCCCTCGACGCCACTCCCGACAGTCTCTAGGGCGGGGCCCCGACCGGGTCCTCACGTCCCCCGCACCCCCGCCGGCCTCTGCACCGCGGGCAGTTCGGTCACGCGTCGGGTCGGCCGGCGGCCGGCCTTCCGGGCGACCTTCGACGACCGCCCCGAAGTAGCGGCGTCCGTGCCGCCGATCCACCTCGGGTGGCACACCGGGACCTGCGAAATATCTGAGTCAACACGGGTAACACCCGAGGTCGGAAAGGTAAGCGCATACCGACCGATCAGTTTGTGGAAACCCTCGCGCTGAACCCCTACTCCGAAGTAGCGTGCGTGGCTCCCGCCCCCCACCTCCCTGCGGCCCGCCGCACCGGATCCAACCCTCGCAAGGAGAACCGGGATGTCCTACGACCCGTCCCCGTCCTACCCGTACCGACCACCCGATCCGTCCCCGCCCTACGACCCGTACACGTACGACACCTACCCATGGGCCCCGCGGGAGGCGCCCGAACCGGCCGGACGGCGCCCCCAGCGCCACACCGCGCTCGGGCACCACAGCGACCTGCGGGTGCTGCGCAGCGCCTATCGCCGGCAGCGACGCGTGGCCACGCTCACGGCACTGGGCTACTTCATCCTGTTCCTCATCCTGTCGGCGTTCGCGCCGTCGTTCATGACGAGCACCGTCACCGACGGCCTGCCCACCGGCCTGCTGCTCGCGCTCATCCAGGTCCCCGTGACCTGGCTGGCGATCGCCCTGTACGAGCAGACGGCCCGCCGCCGCGTCGACCCGATCGCGGACCGGATACGCAAGCACGCCGAGCTGGACGCGAAGCGGGAGGGGGCGCGGTGACCACCGACTTCAGCGGCAACGCCCAGGCCATGTCCCTGGTCGGCTTCTCCGCCGTCGCGACCATCACGCTGCTGCTGTGCGTGATGACGGGCCCGGACCGGGACGACCTCGACGAGTTCTACACCGGCTACAGCTCCCTGTCCCCCATGCGCAACGGCCTGGCCATCGCGGGCGACTACATCTCCGCCGCGACCGTCCTCGGCACCGGCGGCGTCATCGCGCTGTTCGGCTACGACGGGATCGTGCTGGCCCTGAGCACGGCCCTGTCGCTGATGCTGCTGATGTTCCTGCTGGCCGAACCGCTGCGCAACGCGGGCCGGTTCACCATGGGCGACGCGCTGACCCGCCGGATGCCGGGACGCGCTGTCCGCATCGCGGCCTGCGCGGTGACCCTGGCGGCGCTGCTGCCGCTGATGCTGGTCCAGCTGGCGGGCACCGGGCAGCTGATGGCGTTCATCCTCGGCTTCTCCGGCGAGTCACTGCAGACCGGCTGCATCATCGGCGTGGGCGCGCTGATGATCAGCTACGCGGCGATCGGCGGCATGAAGGGCACCGCCCTCATCCAGATCCTGAAGATCGTGATGCTGCTCGGCTCCGGCATGGTGGTCGCGGTGCTGATCCTCAACCGGTTCGACTGGGACCCGGGAGCCCTGTTCGCCGCGGCCGCCCAGAACAGCGGCGTGGGCTCGGCGTTCGTCTCCTCGGGCCTGCAGTTCTCCGGCGGTCCCAGCCCCGACCTGGACATGATCACCGCGCAGCTGACGGTGGTCCTCGGCGGTGGCGTCCTGCCGCACGTCACCATGCGCATGTACACGGCCTCCAGTGCCCGCCAGGTGCGGCGCTCGATGTCCTGGGCGGTGTCGGGCGTGGCCCTGTTCGTCCTCGTCATCACGGTCGTCGGCTTCGGCGCGACCGCGTTGGTCGGGCGGGAGCTGATCGCGCAGGTCGACCCGCAGGGCAACACGGCGTATCTGCTGGGATCGCAGGCGGCGTTCGGCGCGGACGTGTCGTCGGCGGAGACGTTCCTGTTCACGACCGTCACCACGGCGGTCTTCCTCACCCTGCTCGCCTCCGTCGCCGGCATGATCCTTGCCTGCGCCAACTCCCTCGCGCACGACGTGTTCGCGGCCCGGGTGCAGGAGATGTCGCCGCGGCGCGAGATGACCGTGGCACGGCTGTCGGCGCTGGCCGTGGGCGTCTCCGCGATCCTCCTGGCCACCCAGGTCCAGCACCGCAGCCTGCAATGGCTGGTGACGCTGTCCTTCTGCCTGGGCGCCTCGGCCATCGCGCCCGCGCTGGTCTACAGCCTGTTCTGGCGCCGCTTCACGCGAGCGGGCCTGCTCAGCACGCTCATCGGCGGCTCCCTGGCGGTCCTGCTACTGATGCCGGGCACCAACCTGGTCTCCGGCTCACCCGTCTCGGCCTTCCCCGACGCCGACTTCAACTGGTTCCCGTTCACCACCACGGGCCTGGTCTCCATACCCCTGGGCTTCGCCTGCGGCTGGCTGGGCACGATGGCCTCCGGCCACCGGAAGTCGGAGGAACAGCGCCACCGGTACGAGGCGGTGGAGGGCTGGATCCTGGCGGGTGCGGTCCGCAGGGACCAGTGACACGGCCGGCACGGCAGCCGGAAACGGCTCGCCGTGCCGCCGGGCGGACGCAGAGGGGGACCGGCGCGCCAGGCCGGGCTGTCTGACGGTCGGCGGCTGAGCGCCTGCCGGTTGGCTGCCTGGCGGTGGGCTGCCTGGCGGCTGTCTGGCCGACGGCTGGCCTGAGGCTGCCGGCCCATGGCCGCTCGCCGCGGGGCCGCCGGCCGCGGGCGGTGGGCTGTCGGGTGCTGGCCGCTCGCCGCGACACTGCCAGCCGCGGGCCGCAGGCTATCGGCCGCAGGCCCCTGGCCGCTCGATGGGAGGCTGCCGACCGCAGACGGGCGGGCTGTCGGCCACTGGGCAATAGCCGCTC
>NZ_JBEXSH010000002.1:0-45672 GCF_040613555.1 Streptomyces sp. NPDC006265 | reverse complement strand
TCGAGGCCGCGATACCGGTCATGATCATCCAAGCGTGCACGCCGTTCATCTGGCCCCTGCTGGTCCGTCTGCTGCACCGCATCGGACCCGGCGTCCCGCCCCCGGCCCAGGAGACTCATCGTGCTCACCCCGCACGCCACCAGCGAGTACGGCGCGCTGCGCCACGTCGCCATGCGCTACGCGAGCGACGTCACCCCCGACCTCGACGGCCCCGACGTCCACCCCGTCCTGACCCGCCAGAAGACCACCAGCTCCTGGAAGCCGTACGACCCGGCCACCGTCCGCACCCAGCAGGACGCCCTGATCGACCTCCTCCGCGGCCGCGGCACCACGGTGACACTCCTCGACGCCGCGCCGGGCTGCCCGGTCCAGCACTACCCCCGCGACATCGCCTTCGTCATCGACCACGTCCTGGTCATGGCGCGCCTGAACTCCACGCACCGCCTCCCAGAGGCCGACGCGCTCGCCCCGCTGCTGACCGGCGCCCCGCACGTCGCCCACCTGGACGAGGGCACCATCGAGGGCGGTGACGTCGCCCTGCACACCGGCACCGTCCTGGTCGGCCTCGGGGAGGAGACGTCCCCCGCGGGCGTGGGCGCGCTGCAGCGGGCGCTGGCCCACCACGGCGTCGACCGCGAGGTCCGCCCGGTCCGCTTCGCCACCCGCGGCATCGTCCACCTGGACGACCACTTCACCATCGTCGCGCCCGGCACCGCCCTCATCCACCGCGACGTCTTCCCGCCCGCCGAACTGCGCTGGTTCGAGCAACACTTCGACCTCATCGGCGTCACCGAGACAGAGGCGCGCGCCGTCCAGGCCAACGTCCTGGCGATCGCTCCGGACACCGTGATCGTCACCGCCGGCAGCGACCGCATCGCGCGGGAGCTCACCGCACGCGGACTCGAGGTCCTCCCCGTCGACTACAGCGAGGTCACCCGGATTCCCGGCTCGCTGCGCTGCACCACCCTGCCGCTGACCCGCGCCTGATCCACCCCGACCCGCCCCGCCGCCCTGCTGCGCGCCGTGCGGTCCTTCGCCCGACTCCTGGAGCTGTCGTGTCCGACCCGCTGCTGCCCGTGCTCCTCGCCGTCCCGGTCGTGGTCCTCGCCTGTCAGGCCGGCGGGCGGGCCGTCAGGCTGCTCGGCCAGCCGCCGGTCATCGGCGAGATCCTTGCCGGAATCCTGCTCGGTCCCTCGCTGCTCGGCTGGCTCGCCCCCACCGTCCAGCAGCACCTCCTGCCGCCCTCGGTCCTGCCCGTCACCTCCGCCCTGGGCACCCTCGGCCTCCTGGCCTTCCTGTTCCTGACCGGACTGGAACTCGACCTGCGCAGCCTGCGCACCACCCGCGGCGCCGTCGCCGCGGTCAGCCTCACCGGACTCCTGCTCCCTATGGCCCTCGGCGCTGCCCTGGCCGCCGCCCTCTACCCGCACTTCGCACCGGACGGCGTCGAGCGGCTGCCGTTCACCCTGTTCGTCGCCGTCGCCCTGAGCATCACCGCCTTCCCGGTCCTCGCCCGGATCCTCGCCGACCGCGGCCTGGAGACCACCCCCCTGGGAACCTTCGCCCTGGCCTGCGCCGCCACCGACGACGCCCTCGCCTGGTGCCTGCTCACCGCCGCCGTCGCCCTGGCCACCACCGGCACCGCCCTGTCGGCCCTGACCACCCTCGGTCTCACCGCAGCCTTCGCCGCAGGCCTCACCCTCATACGCCCCCTGCTGCGCACTCTGCTCGAGCGCGCCGGCCGCACCGGCGACGAACTCGTCCTGGCCCTCCTCTTCGTCGGGCTGTGCCTCAGCGCCTACACCACCGACCAGATCGGCGTGCACCCCGCCTTCGGCGCGTTCCTGTTCGGCGCCGCCACTCCCCGCGGCCTGCCAGCCGTCGAACGCAGCGCCGCACGCATCCGCGCCGTCGTCCTGCCGCTCCTACTCCCGCTGTTCTTCGTCGACGCCGGCCTGCACACCGACTTCTCTACCCTGCCCGCCGGACAGTGGGGCTGGGGCGCGGCCATCCTCGCCGTCGCCGTCGTCGGCAAATGGGGCGGCGCGGCCGGCGCCGCCCGGCTCACCGGCTCCGACTGGCGCTGGTCGGCCGCCATCGGCACGCTCATGAACTGCCGCGGCCTGACCGAACTCGTCGTTCTGGGCATCGGCTTGCAGACCGGCGTCATCACCGAGACCCTGTTCACCCTCCTGGTGATCATGACCGTCATCACCACTGCGGCCACCGCCCCGATCCTCCGGCGCGTGGCCGGCGACGACCCGCGAATGACCCCGCCGACACCCCACGACGATCCCGAGCGCGCCCCGGCCCGGGAGGCGACCCGATGACCCGATCCCCGAACCCGGTCCTGGACGCGGTACTCACCCGGCGCAGCGCACCCCGCCTGACCGAGCCCGCCCCCCACCCCGCCGACCTGGAGCGCCTCGTCCAGGCCGCGGCCACCGCACCCGACCACGGGCGGCTTCGCCCCTGGCGACTGGTCGCGGTGAGCGGCGACGAGCGGGCTCGACTCGGCGACGCGCTCAGCGAAGCCGCCGACACCCCGGAACAGGCCCGCCGCGCCGCGGCGAAGCCCCTGCGCGCACCCCTGCTCCTGACGATCGTGCACCGGCCCGTGCCCAACCACCCGAAGGTCCCCGAGTGGGAGCAACTGGCCGCCACCACCGGCATGGTCACCACCCTCTCGCTGCTCCTGCACAGCCACGGCTTCGCGTCGATCTGGCGCACCGGCGCCGCCATCCAGGCACCCCAGGTCCGCAAGTACCTCAGCGTCGAGGACGACGAACAGCTTCTGGGCTGGCTCTACGTCGGGACCCGGTGCGCCTCCGGGGCCGCCGACCGGCGGCCGCTACTCGACACCTCCGCCAGGATCACCTGGCACACCACCGGCATCTGAGCCCGTCACCCAGCACACGACATGCCGGCAGTCGCGGCAGCGGAGCTGGGCGGACGCCGAACCTCCGCGAAAGGCAGACCATGCGCGACATCCAGTACATCGAGGTCCCCGGGCACACCGTGAGGGTGCGCGTCGACTCCGGCCCTGAACGAGAGGGCCGCCCCGCCCTGTGGCCGAGCGTGGGGGAGTACCCGATCTACGACCCGTTCCTCTACACGACCATGACCACCGACGACGAGCGCAACCACCGGTTCCGCGCGGCACTGGCGCACCTGGCACCGGACCGGCGCATCCTGGACATCGGAACGGGCCAGGACCTGCTCTGGGCACGCGAAGGCGTGCAGGCCGGAGCCCGGCACGCAGTGGCCATCGAGGTCATCGAGGACGCGTTCCACAAGGCGGCCGCCAACCTGCCGGCCCTCGAGCCCTCGGACAGGATCACGCTCCTGCTCGGCGAGTCGACCAGACTCCGCTTCGCCCCCCGCGCCGACGTCTGCGTCGCCGAGATCATCGGCTCGCTCGCCGGCGCCGAAGGCGCGGCAGCCGTCCTGGCCGACGCCCGCACCCGCCTCCTGGAACCCGGCGGCCTGGTCATCCCCCACCGCGCGGTCACCCTGGCCGCCGCGGTCCGCCTGTCCGACCTGCTCCCCGAACAGCCCTTGGCGTTCGCCGAGGCCGCACTCCCGTACCTGCGAAGCATCTTCGGCTGGCACGGCAGCCCCTTCGACGTACGGCTCAGGGTTGAGAACCCGCCCGCCGACGCGCTGCTCACCGAGGGCTCTCCCGTGGAGGTGCTCGACTTCAACGGTGACCTGCAGACCCAGCAGCGTACGACCACGCACTTGGCCATCACGCGGCCCGGCCTCGTGGACGGCGTGCTCACCTGGCTCAACCTCTGGTGCCTGCCGGACGAAGAGCCGCTCGACGCACTGCGCATGAAGACGAACTGGGCCACCATCTACCTGCCGCTCTTCGACAGCCCCGTGCCGGTCGAGCCCGGAGACGTCCTGGAGCTCACCTTCGCGGCCACCCTCAGCGACGACCGTGTTCACCCGGACTATCAGCTCCAGGCCGCCCTGCGCACCGCCAGCGGGCAACAGCACCGCGGCTCCCTGATCTCCCCGCACCACGGCGGCGCCTTCAGGTCCCACGCGATCTACCGGGACCTCTTCCCCGCGGGCTGACCGGCCACCGGGCGCGCCCTCCGGTACATCGCGGCCCCGGGCGCGGGGCGTGCTGACGGGGGTCCGAGAAGCTCAGAAGTCGCGCAGCGGCTCGCCCGCGTTCAGGCGGTCCAGGCGCTCGGACAGCCGCCGGCTCATCAGGTGCTGCGACGCCTGGGAGGCTCGCCTCGCCGCCGTCATGTGTTCGGCCGAGTCACCGCGCAGCCGCGCCAGCACGGCCTCCGTGATCAAGAGTTCCACTGTGTCGCGCGTCCGATCCGACGGAACGGCCGACGCCTCCTTCAGGGACTGAGTGCCCTGCTCGGCCAAGCCAGCGACGGCGAACGCCCACGCCGCCTGTCCTTCCAGCTCACGCAGATCGAACCACTCAAGCCAGGCCGGGCCGGCGCTGCTCTGCGAGCGGACGAAGAACTCGCGGGCCCGCCTCACCGCCGCCACAACCTGGTCCGGCTGCCCGTTCAGCGCCCACGCCCGGGCTTCGGTCACGCACGCGTAGGCCCTGACCAAGGGAGGGGCCCCCTGGGCCGCCAGCACAGCGCTACGCGCGTGAGCGAGCACATCCACCTGGCCTCCCTGCGTCGCCGCCAACCGAGCCTGGTGGATGTGGACCCGGGTGATGCGGGCGCGGTCGCCGATCGCCTGGGCCATCCGCATCGCCTGAAGGTCGTAACGCTGGGCGAGACCGGGAAGCTGATCGTCGTAGGCCATCGAGGCCATCGCGAGGACAGCGTCCACCACGCTGCCGTACAGCCGGCGCCCAGTCCGGGCGGAGAAGCTCCCGTTCAACATCGGCGTGGCGTGCGTGTCCATCATCGACGCGAACGCGCCGCGGAACTTACCCCCGCCGTGCTGGGAATCGAGCTTGCCGAACAGCCGCGTCTGCTCGTCGAGAAGGTCGATGTCCGCCGCACTCACCTTGTGCTGCCCGTGACCACCGATCACGGCGTCGGCCGGCATGACGAGTGCCTCCCTCGAGGCGGGACCGAAGACGCTCGGAGAGAATGCGCTCTTGACGACGTTGCGCCGGCGCATGGCGTCCAGGGCCCACAGCTTCGAGAGCATCCGCACGGCGTGAGGGACGTCCAGGTACTCCAGCGACTGCGCCGCGACCAGGCCGGTGTCGGACGGCCAGCCCAGGCTCTCCGGCGTTACCACCCGGTGCAGGGCATTGGACAGCACATGGCACGCGGCGGCCGAGAGGTCGGCGCTGGGGGTTGCGCCCTTGCACCATCGCGAGACGGTGCTCGTGACCACCGTGTAGGGCAGGTGGATGGCCTCGCATCGAGCGGCGATCCGGCGGGCGAAGCCGCTGATGGACCAGTCCAGCGTTTCCAGATGCTTGAGTAAGACCTCGTTGCGCTCCACCTTCGCTGATCCCGACTTCGTCATCGCGCCGCCCATCGTCGTGAGGTCAGTGGAGAGGGCGAAGCGGCGCCAACCGGGAAAGTTGGCGCCCGCGTCGGGGGAGGAGGGGAAGTAGGGGTGGTGCCGGTGGCGTTCACCTTGGCCGCCGAGACGAGCAGGGTGATCAGAACGCCCAGCAGAATCACGGCGAGGCAGCCGCCGAGATCGCGGAGCGTCGACTTCAGCGGATCCTGGTCCCAGGACCGCCCGTCGCCTTGGTCCGAGTCGTGCTCCACCAGGGCCGCCGGGCGGTCGGGGATCGAGCGGCGGCGGACGAAGGTGTCGATGGCGGACGGCGCGTACCCGAAGTGCCTGCCCCGCTCAGCGTCGCCCCGGGGCTGGCGCGGGCCCCAGTTGACGGTGTGGCAGGTGTCTCGGTGGACCGACAAACCGAGTCGGACGCGCGGGAATCCGGACCGGCCCTGCAGGGCCGCCCAGACGCTCACGGCATCGGCCACGGTGCCCACCGACAGGTAGCCGCCACGGCGGCTACCGCCAGCGGGCACCGCAAGGAGTACGGCGCCGTCCACCTTCACACCAACCGCGCCGTCGAGGAGGTTCGGGTCGCCGAGGCGTGCCCGGAACCAGGCGTAGTCCTCAGCGCACTCCTCAGGTGAGGGGTGGCAGAGCGGAGCGGCGATTCGCGCCAGCGGGAAGCGGGGCATAGGAGGCTCGGGCCTCGCGGCGCGGACACCGGTCATGCCGCCCGAGTGAGCGGGTGGTTGAGGATCTCGGCCAGGGTGTCCCGGTCCAGGCGCACCACGACCGTGTGGTGATCGGACAGGCCCTTCATGTCGACGACCTCGACTTCGCGGACGGCGGGCAGGAGTTGCTTGCTGGCGTAGATCCGGTCGATGCGCGCGTCCGGGCCGTGGGTGTCGTAGGCGTCGACCGTGGGCGCGACCGCACTGGTGTCGCCCGTGGTCGCGACAAGGTGGCGGGCGACGTCCTGGAGGCCGGCGGTGCGCAGGGTGTCGTCTGGCCGGTCGTCCATCCGGCGCACACCGTCCGCCCCGAGGTAGGAGCGGTGCGCCCGGTGCGGCTCGTCGCGGATCTCCTCCAGGACGGGCAGGGCCGGGTCTCCCGGGGTACCGACGACGGGGTAGCTGTTGTTGTCGCCGCCGAGCAGCGCCGGGTAATGGACGCGTTGACCGTCGAGCTTGACCCATTTGTCGTTCCACTGGGTCAGCCGCTCGGCCTCCGACAGGCGTGTGGTGGTGGAGCCGTAGTTGAGGTGGTACGAGCCGACGATCAGCGGGGCCGCGCCGGGAGCCGTACCGGCGAGCTGCAGACTGCGCACGGTCGGCGGCAGCACCCACATCGGGCCGGTCTTCGGGAACTCGCCGACCGGGGTGAAGAGGTCCGGGTCGTGGTAGAGGGCGGTGCAGCACTCCGGGCCGATCAGGCCGGCCATGCCGAGCACGGCTTCGGCCGCGTCCGCGAGCTCGTTGCCGTTGTCCTGCGCGTTCCACACCTCCTGCCGCAGGAGCAGATGCAGGTCGAGCGAGGCCAGCCGGTCGTGCATCCGCTGCCACAGTGCGCGGTCGCCGCCGCCGTTGTTTTCGAAGTTGCAGATCGCTGCGTTAATGAGCATGGAGCTTTCCCCCAGAGGTCGAAGTGTCAGCGGGCGGGCGTGAGGGCCTGGCGGAGGACGTCGAGGTCGAAGCGCGCGACCAGCAGTGCGTGGTCGGACACCTCCCGCACGTCGTCGGTGGCCAGGACGTCGAAGGCGAGGAGCGCTGGGGCGAGGTCGGGGGTGCAGTAAATGCGGTCGATGCGCTGGGCGGGACCCTGATCGTTGCGCTTCAGGCTCGCCGTCGCCGCAAGGGCGCCAGGCTGGCCGAGGATGGTGCCGGCGTGCAGGCCGAGGTCGGTGAAGACGGGGTTGCCGCCGGAGAGGGTCTCGTCCGGCCGGGTGTCCGAGACGCGCCGACCGTCGCGCTCGATGGTGCGGTGCTGGAAGTGGATGCGGTCCTCGACCGTGTCCCAGTCCGGGAGCGCCACGGACTCCAGCGCTGTCTGGTGCGGGTAGCTGTTGGCGTCCATCCCCACCAGGGCGCTGCGGCCGTGGTCGGCGAGGGTGGTGAGCCGCCTTGCTTCGGTCGCGCGCAGGTCCGGGTCGTAGTGGCACAGGTGCGCCGAGGCGAGGTCGAGCGACTTGGAGCAGCCCTTGAGGCGGACGCGGGGGTTGCAGATCGGTTTCCACGGCAGGTCGTGCTCGAAATAGCCGTCGATGAGGAACAGGCTGGGGTCGACCATGACGCCGACCGGGTTCTTGCTGCGCCCCTCCCTCGGCGCGGGCATGAACGGGACAAGGCCGCCGAGCCGATTGGCCTCGGCGTAAAGGTCGGCCTTCCCGCGGTCCCACGCGCCGGTCAGTTCCTGGCGCAGCACGATGTGCGGTTCGATGGAGGCGAGGATGTCTCGGGCGAGGTCGCGGTGGTCGTCACCTCCGCTCCGGCCGCGGCCGTTGTGCTCGATGTTCCAGCAGGCGATGCGCACTTCATTGGTCACAGACGGCAATCCCTGTTCGTGGTCTCGACGGTGGGTGGATCCAGCGGCGGGGCTCACCGGGCAGAGTGAGGACGCAGTGGAAGATCGCGTGGCCGAAGGGGGCCGGGGCGCGGTCGGAGACCTCGGCGACTGTGTTGTCGGCGAAGACCTCCAGGCACCGCAGGGCCGACGCGAGGTCAGGGACTGCCGGGACAGTCGTGCGCCCTCGTACAGGGTGATGAACTGGACGGGCCGGGACGCCCCGGCCGGGATCGGACTCAGCACGACGACACCAGAAGAGTCCGGTCGTCTCCACGCCCGGCTGACCCGGCCGGAGCGCGCCCGCAGCCACGTCTGGTCTGCCACACGGGCACTGAGGGCGGCACAAGGGGCAGGGCACCTGAAGTGGATCATGCTGCCTCCACCTGCGGCAGTTCGAGCGTGACGATGAACGGCAGGTGGTCGCTCAGGCCCCGGGCTTCCTCGGTATCGGGGACCTCGCACCCGGTCAGGGCGGCAGCGAGGTCCGGCGCGAGGAGGATGTGATCCGAGCGGTGGTCCCACCGCTCGGCGTCGCTCCAGTAGCCGGCCGTGCGGGGCACCGGGATGCCGAGCGCTGCGACAGGATCGGTGAAACCGGCGTGCACGAGCTTGGCCATCGCTAGGCGGTCACTGCCCCCGTAGCTGCCGTCGGGCAGTTGCGCCCGGTGGCGGGAGTGCAGTTCGGCGGGGATGACTCCCCAGTCCTCCAGCTCCTCGTCGACGATGCCTTGGACGTTCAGGTCTCCGGCCAGGACGACGCGCCGGCCGGCGGCGCCGTATTCGGTCAGCCAGTCCGCTTCGCGGGAGCGGCTGCTGCCGTTGAAGGGGGCCAAGTGAGTGTTGAGCACAGTGAGTTCGTGGCCGTCCACGGTGAGGTGGGCGCGAGAGACGGCATGGTGGAAGGTGCCTTCTGCGACATCGGGGTGGAACGCCGTACACCGCAGGCGGGGCCACCGGTAAAGGGTGACCAGGTGGCAGTTGTGGCTGTTGGACGGGGCGAACTGGGCTTGCATGCCGAGAAGTTCGGCGAAGCCGAGCATGCGGGCATAGCCGCCCTCGTCCCACCTCTTCGCCTCCTGCAGGCACAGGACGTCCAGATTCTGCGCCCGCAGGAACTCCGCCTGGGCGCGCCAGCGCTCACCGCCGCCGTTGAGCAGGTTGTACGTGCCCAGCCGAACGGTGATGGTCATGCCGCACCGCCGGCAGCAGCCGGGTGGTGGCCGTGGGCGGACGCGGCGTGCCGGTTGTCGTGCGGCTGATACATCGCGGCGGGCCGGTGCAGGATGGAGCGCAACTGTGCCACGTCGAGCTTGGCGCGCAGGGGCAGGTGGTCGGACAGCCGGCGCAGTTCCGGGGTGTCGCAGACGGTGAAGCTGGCCAGGGCGGGGGCGAGTTCCGCGCTGAGGTATCCGCGGTCGATGCAGTACCTGGGTTCCTTCGGCCGGCCGGGGTGGTCGCGGTAGCCGGAGGAGGGGTTCAGGGCATCCGGCTGACCGAGGTGCTCGGCGGCGTGGCGGCCCATCTCGACGTATCCGGCGGCGAGCATCTCGCGGTCCGGGCGGTCGTCGGTGTGCCGGCGGCCGCCTTCGAAGTAGGTGCGGTTGGCTACGAAGGCGAGGTCGTCGTAGTCCTCCCACGGACCGCCCTCGTCGGCGCGGTAGCTGTTCCAGTCCCAGAAGTGGAGGGCGAGCCAGCCGGGCTTGGCCAGGGTGGAGCACCACTTCGCTTCGGTCAGCCGGTACTCGGCGGACCAGTAGCAGGCGTGCCCGCTGACGCAGCTGATCTGCCGTGGGCTGAGGGCGCCGTCGTCGTCGCGCAGTTTCACCGCGATGTTGGCCGGGGCGTGCCAGGGGGCCCAGCTCTGCTCGTACTCCTCGGCGAAGGAGAGCGGGCCGCCGCGCTTGAGGAAGATGGCGTTGTCGTTGTTGCTGCCGGGCCGGTGGACGGCGATGTACCCGTCCATGCCCAGACGCTCGGCGAGGACGTCGAGCTGTCCGGGCTGGACCTCCTGCTGGAAGAAGATGTCCGGGTCCTGCTGCTGCACCCAGGCAGCAGCCTTCTCCCAGTTGATGCCCTTTTCGACGTTCCAGTTCAGCGCGGTGATCGTGCTTGCGTTCATGCCGCGTGCCTTTCGGGCAGAGGGGCGGGCTCCGCTGCAGCGGAGACGGATAACGAGGCGTGGGGCCCGTGGCGCTCGCGCAGACCGCGGGCCTGGTCGTCGTAGGGCGGCAGGCCGGCACTGGCCCTGCGGGTGTCGAGCTGGGCGCGGCCGGTGATCGGGTGCGGTTCGAGCCGGCCGTCGGGGCGGTACCAGTGCTGGGTGCCGTACACCTGGGCCTGTCCGGCGTTGACGAGACAGCGATCGTGCAGGTGGGCGAGTTGGGCGCTGGTGGCGTCGCCAACTTCCACGGCCTTGCGGAGCAGGCTCAGCAGCGTTCGCTGGAGCGCCGGGTTGTGGTCGCTGTGCACCGCGATGTTCACGGCGGCCTGGCAGGCTTCCGGGCCCACGGTGCTGCGGCCGGGCCACTGCCCGAGCCGTTCGACGATCCGCTTCAGTCCGGCGGTGTTTTCTTGCTGGGCTTGGTCGAGGGCCGCGAGCGCGTCCGGCGTCATGGCCAGACGGTCGGCGCCGGGCGTGCGCCAGTGCTCCCTGGCGCGCTGCTGGCGGCCCAGCAGGTCCTCGGCGAGAGCGGGGTAGCCCGGCGCGGGCTGGCGGGGGCCGTTCACGATTTCACCTGCCCTGCCGCACCGCCCGTGCGGGGCCCGTGCCTGGTGGCTCCGGCCTCGCTCAGGACGGAGTGGATGGCGCCGTAGGACCGCCCCGTCGCCTCGCAGATCTCGCGGATGGTGACCCGGCGACCGGGGGTGCGGTAGGCGGCCACCACCTTCTTCGCGAACTTCTCCCGTTTGGCGCCGGTCAGCTTCTTGCCCGTCTCGATGACGGGCAGGTCGAGGCGCTCAGGGGGTGGCTTCGGGCTCGGTGTCGTCACGGCAGCTGCGCGCGTTCTGGGCGGGGTCACAGCACGTTCTCCTCGCGCGCGAGGGCGAGCGCGGCGCCCGCGTCCCGGATCTGGGCGAGCATTGCGGCGTACTCCCTGTCGTCGTCGCTGATGTCGATTTGAGAGGCGGCGAGGATGCCGTGGATCTCCCGTCGCCGGGCCGAGCCAAGCAGCCGGGCGAACTGTGGTCTCGTGGCCGGGTGGGTCGGCCCCGTGAGGTCGAAGGTGCGGTCCGCGACCGTCCAGCCGTGCCGTGTCGCGAGGGCCTGTGCAACGGCGAGACGGGGTGCGGGATCCTGCCGGGGGCCGACCAGGACGTAGAGCGCGAACCGCGTCTCGCCCGCGACGTCCCGCAGGACCGTCTCCAGCTGCGTGCGTCGCAGCGCGCCCAGGTGCGACTGCGCCGCACGGGGACGCGGGAGCGCCGTTGCGGCGTTCATGCCGAGCCTCCCGCCGTCGTCAACTCGCCCCACGCACGGACCGGTCGGGGCCGCACACGGGCGTCGTGGAACGCGGCGTACGGTCCGGCCGTGACGAATCCGGGAAGGGGCACCCGTAAGGCGAGAAGGAGCTCCGCCACCGTCACCGATATGCGTAAGGGCAGGTCGCTCAGAGCAGTTCCCGGTACCTCTCCGCGGGGTTCAGTGCGTGGGTGCCGTCGCGGGAAGCAGGACTGCTGCTCGCGACGCGGGATGGAGCGGGTGGCCGGGGGGCCCGAGACCTTCACGGGAGTTTCCTTCGAGGCGGGGACACAGGACATGGAGGAGGCTCGGCGCAGGTTGTGCCCCTGCCGCACGGGAGAGGAGACGGCGTCGTGCCGGGCGCGATCAGTGGACACGGTCTCTGCCTTCCTCCAGCGATCGACTGGCGGGATCGGGCAGCGCCGTAGCGGTGCCGGGCATGACCTTCAGCTGGCGGACAGGGGAGACCCACAGCAGGGCCACCGGACCGAGGAGAAGCACCATGCCGGTCAGCAGCGCCGCCCACACACCGACCACGGCGGCGACGGCGCCCGCCGCCACGGTTGCCAGAAGGCGGGCCCCGGCGACCAGCCACACGGAGGTCTGCTGGACACGGGACTGAAGGTGACGTGGGCACAGTTGTTGGCGGAGCGACCTCTGTGTGGACGCGGCCGCCGTGACCGCCACCGCCTGAAGGGCAGCGGCGGTCACCAAGGCGATCAACCAGCCGTGCCCGGAGCGGGCAAGAAGGATCGGCGTCCCGCATATCGGGTACGCGGCGAAGCCGAGGAGCAGGACGGCCCCGGGCCCTATCCGGTCTACCAGCCGGCCGGCGACCAGGGCGCCCGCGAGACTGCCCGCCCCGACCGCGCCCAGCACCAGTCCGAGGCCGGTATTGCCGTAGTGGAGTTCGGTCAGCAGGTAGTACGCGAAGTACGTCACGACGATGCCCTCGGCGAACGCGTGGTAGGCCATTGTCAGGACCAGGGGCCGCTGGAGCGGATCCCGCAGCACGTGAGCCATGCCCTCACGGATCAACGTGATCACCCCGGGGCGCGGCCGGGCCGGATGCCGGTCGGCGTGGGCGGTGGAGATGCGTGAGGCGCACCAGGCGCTGATCAGGTAGGAAGCGGAGTCGAGGAGCAGGCAGCGGGCAGCGCCGAGCAGGCTGACTGCGGCGGTCCCGCCGTAGGTGCCGGCGGATCCGGCAACGGCGAAGGCGGCCATCACCCGTGCGTTGGCCTCGGGCACCAGGTCCGGTTCCACCAGCTCGGGCACGATGGCGATGGCGGCAGCCTGGTGCAGCACCGTCAGCGCCCCCAATAGGAGGGCCACGCAGTACAAGACCGGCATGGAGAGCGTTCCGGCGGCCCAGCAGGCGGGGACCACCGCGATGGCCGCGGCCGCGGCCAGGTCCGTGCCCACCATCAGCCGCTTCTTGGAGCAGCGGTCGCCCGCAACACCGGCGGGCAACGCGAGGAGGAACCCGGGCGCCATCACGGCGGAGGCGAGCATGGAGACCTGGCTCGGGGTGGCATTGAGTTCCATTGCCGCGATCACGGGAAGGGCGACGGCAGAGACCGACGAGCCGGCCAGGGCCGTTGCCTCGCCGAGCCAGTACGTCTGGAAGCTGCGGTGGTGGCGTAGCGAGGGTGCCGGTGCCGAGGTGGCGGCACCGAGCGCTCCGGCGTGTGCCGGCCGAGGGGGCGGTGTACTCACCGCGCCTCCTGGTCGGCCAGGGCCCAGAGAAGGCCCGCGCGGGCGGCGTAGGCGACTGCCGCGGCCCGCTGGTGTACGCCCAGCCGGATGAAGATGTTCTTGAGCGTGGAACGGACTTGCTCGGGGTTTCGTCCGAGCCGCCGGGCGATGCCCGTACGCGTCAGCCCCTCAGCCACGAGGAGCAGGACGTCGAGTTCCGCGGGCTTTAAGAGGGTGCCGGGCTGCCCGAGCGTTTGCTGACGCGTCGGCTCGGCCGCGGCGGTCCGAATGCAGCTCCCCAGTCCAGTCGGGAGGCGGTGACCGCCCTCGGCGGCCAAGGCCTTCACGCGCTGGAGGAGGTCCGGGTCATCGTGTAGCTCGGCGGTGCGCACCACCGCTGCCACGCCGTACGGCGCGACAGCGACGATGTCGTGAGCGCCGACGAGGTCGGCCACCAGCACGACCGCGAGGTCGGGGTGGCGCTCGTAGTGGGACTTCAGAGCGTCATGGCAGGCTCGGTCAATGCGGTCGGTGGTCACGACCACGACGTCCCTGGGGGCCATGGAGCTGCCGCCTGGGGAATTCCGGGCAGGAGCGGCGCCTTTTGGGCGTAAGTCTTCGGCAATGGCGTTCAGACTCATCGGGCGGCTCCTGCGAGTGCGGGGAGCGAAGCCTGGTGCTCATCGCGTTCCTCGGTACGCCCAGCCATGGAAGTCCGTTCTGTTCGATGGTCCTGCGGGGGACCGCGGTGGTTGTCGTGTGTGCGGCTCGACGCCTGCGGACGGCGGGCGCCATGGGGGCTCGGTGAGGCCGGCGGAGCCGATGACGTGCGGCCTTCTACGGCGCGGATTACAGCGGTGTGGGCAGCTGTGCGGCGGTGACGATCACCGCGATGGCGATCGCGAAGGTGGTCAGCCGGGCGATGTCCTTGCCTCGCACGGCCGATTCACCCGCCCAGAAGAGAGAGGGAAGAGCGGGGAGCGGAACGAGGTGAGTTGCCGCGCAGCCAGTCGGCTGCCTGAACCACGTTCTGCGCGACATGGGTGGGTCTCGGATCGAGGTCACGGCGTGTACGTCCGTTGGCGATCCACACGGTGCGCAGGCCTGCACGCTGGCCACCGCTGATGTCGGCGATGGGACAGTCGCCGGTCATCACCCCGTGGGCAGGGTCGTTGATACCCAGCTCGTCCAATGCGACCTGGAACAGGGCTTCGCCCGGCTTCCGGACGCCGTACTCGCCGGAGATCACGAACGAGCCGAAGTAGTGGGTCAGACGGGCGACTTCGAGCTTGAGGCGCTGCGCATCGGGAGAGCCGTTCGTGACGACGCCCAGTTCCCAGCCGCAATCCCTGAGTTGCTGCATCGCGGTGCAGACCTCGGGGCGGTAGGGCACGAGCTCGGCAGATCGTCGCCGGTAGTCGGCGTGCAGGGAGGCGATGGATCGCCGGAGCCCGAAGGTGGACTTGATATCGGCGAAAAACGCGTGGCGGGCGCCGGCATGGCACGTCTCGGCTCTCATCAGCACGGACGGTGGAATGCCGGTGGAAGAGCCGAACTCCTCCGCCCACCTGGCGAATGCCGCCGCGTGGTCGGTGAGGGTGCTGTCCAGGTCGAAGAGTGCTGCTTTGCGCATCTCGGTCACCCCCACACCGGGCCGGGACCCGACAGTGCGACCTCGGCCGGCGAGGCCGTGGGGAAGTCAGACGCTGTAAGGGTGGTTTCGTCGAGTTCGGCGTTGATCAGCTCGCGCATCAGCTGGCGGGCGACCAGCCGGTGCAGGGCGTCATCCCCGAAGCGGACGACCTGATTGGGCAGCGGAGGATCGGTGGGGGAGTACAGGGTGCCGCGCACGCCGATGACCGGGGCTTCGCGGACACGCAGGGCGATGAAACCGCGTTGGAGTTCCTGGCACGCCTGCAGTGCATGCTGGGCGCACGGGATGCAGACCGCGGGCGTGGCGGTCGTGATGCTGCTGGGGAAGGTCAGGAGTCCCTGGGTGTTCTCATCGGCGTGTAGGAGCCAGAAAGTTCCGCGCTCGTCGCGGTCCGGGTCACCCTTGCAGACCCCGCACAGCGGTCGTCCGTCCATCACCTCGCACTGGCGCCCCGGGTGGTGTGCGGCCCAGTCCAGCGCGCCGGTCGGTGTTCCGGCCCAGCGCTCCCACAGCAGGCCGTCGACGTCGCGGTCCTCGGGCCGTTCGTCGAGGAAGTAGATGTGTCCGCGCTCGTCGAAGCGAACGTCGACATCGCAGATGAACTCATTCTCGTATGGGGCAATGTAGAGGGGGCTCTGCCGTGTGAGCGAGTTTGGTGTGGCCCGGGGGCTGGGGGCTGTCACGGGGGTCTCCTGGTCAGGCTGCGAGGATCTGCTCGGCGTGCTCGGCACTGTCCGAGGCGGCGTTTCCCGGCGACTCGGTACGGCACGCCGCGGTCACGGTCGGCACTGCCGGGGAGCAGTGGTGAGGCCGTGCTGGCCAGCGGCGAGAGCCATGAGGACGGGATGGACCAGCAGGGGCCGGCTCAGAGGGCTGCCGTTCTGGCTCACCCACCCGGAGCCGCTGTCCCGCGCCGGTTCGGCGTCGAGCGGGGGGAGCATGACGTTCGCGCCCGCCTTGAGGTAGGTCGTGCCCGGCGGCCAAGCGGGATTGTCGGAGCTCTCGGGCAGGAAAACCCCGCACTGGCCTGCGTGCGCAAAGATCCAGCCCAGGGCAGAGGCTGACGCTGTTGACCTCGCGAAGGTGTGAAAAGCGAGGTGGGCGAGGCGTGTGGGCATGAGGAGGACATCCCATCCGGGTCCGACCGGCCGCGGCTCGAGAGCCGCGGGGTGGCCGGCGGTCGGCAGACCGAGGATGCTCTTTGGCGGGAGAGTCGCGAGGGTCACGGCACTGGTCCTTGGGAAGGGGGTGGATCCTCCGGCATCTGAGGGCTGGAGGTGAGGGCCTGGGAGGAGAGGTCGACGGCCAGCGTGGCGCTGCGGTATCCGCGCAGCCGCATTTGCTCACCCTCGGCCAGGTGCACGCCGTCGACGTCGGTGGCTTTGGTCACCAGAGCTGGTCTGGTCCGATCGTCACCCACGGGTTCATGTCATCTGGTCCAGTGGTGACATTCGAAGCGCGGAGGGCCTGGACACCGCAGGTTGTTGGGAGCTGTAGAGCTCCTCACGCAGGGATGCGTACACGGACCCGATGAAGTCGTAGTCCTCATCGCTCAGTTCGGTGTTGAGCCCCTGGAAGTTCGCCGACGCCTGGTGCGGGTTGGAGATGCCGGCCAGGACAATGGAGGTCGGGCACAGCCGGAGGCAGTGGGCGAGAGCGATACGGGCAAGGTCTTGGGGATCTGCCCCGAAGCGTTCTCGCAGCGGACGCAGGTGCTTGTGCACTGTCTCCAGTGTCGGCGCGGTGATACGGGAGCGCACGTCACCGGGCAGGAAGGCCGAGTCCGGGCCGTACTTCCCGGTGAGCAGTCCCTGGCCAAGGGGCTTGTAGGTCATGGTGGCGACGCCGTGGCGGTGGGCGAAGCTGAAGATGTCCTCTTCCCCTTCGCTGTCTGCTGGCGCGTTCCCGGGGAGAAGCGGCCGGTCGAGTGGGTTGATCGATGTAGAGATCACCTCCGGCCCGATGTGCTGGAAGAGGTAAATGAATCGCCCGCTCTCGTGGTCACGGGAGCCTGACTGGCAGGCCGTGGAGCGAGTGACCAGCCGACGGGGGGCTCGTAGCCCGATCGCTTTGACGTCGCCCTGGTCACGGAGTGCCTGCAGGGTCTCCCGCGCATCGTCCAGGTAGCGGTCGCGCGGTCCGAAGTCTGTATGGGTCAAGGTCAGGACGTCGAGGTAGTCCACGCCCAGGTTCTCCAGGCTCTGCTCCACCTGTCCGTGCAGATTGAGGGGGCTGCACGCGCTGAGGCCGGTGCCCTTGAACGCACCGACCGTGCAGGAGATACGGACCTGGTCACGGGGTACCTGGGCGAGCATCCGTCCCAGCAGTCTCTGCGAGTGGCCCATGCCGTAGATGTCGGAGGTGTCGAAGACGGTCGCGCCCTCAGCATGAGCGCTCAGGAGTGCCTCGACGGCGATGTCGTCGGCTACGGGCGCCCATCCGACAGCGGCGTCCTGATTGGTAGCCGGCCCGCCGATGGGCCGGCAGCCGACACCCAGAGGGTGCTCGTCCCATCCGGCGATCAGGCGTCGCCTGGGCAAGTGTGAAGCGGTCACGACGGGGCTCGCTCTCATCGCGATGATTGGGGCGCCCCCTCGACTGCTCGCGACACGGCTTCGAGGTCAGGGCGCAGGGAATCGGGGTAGCTCGCGGCTCTGGCCGGCCCCGCTCTCACCGTGGCATTTGTCCGATCGTGAAGTCCAGGTACGACGACTGTCATTTCAGACGTCACTTTCCCCGCCACCAGTCCGCCGGGCGGTGCAAGTCATGCCTATATGAATGGATATGGGGAGCCAGAGCGATGCCTCGTGTCCCCGAGAAAGTGACCACCGAAATGACAGCCAGACCGTCTGGTCGGACAGCCGACGTGCACGGCAGGCTGTTGATCAGCTTCCAAGTGGTCGACCCGAGAACCTCGTTGATGCCCTGGCATCACCCGTGGTCCTGCTCAGGTCGGCTCGCGGGAGCACGTGAGCTCCACCCTGGCCCCGTCCACCTCTAGCCGCCGTCTCTTCGAACGCCAGGCAATCCCCCGGGTGAACCTGACCTCACCGCCCGACGTTCGGGGAGACGGCTCAGACCCCGAGGACCTTTGACCGTGACTGCGATCCCCGAAGCCGCCGCCGTGGCGCTCGGCGCCACCACGACCGCCGGCGCCATAGCCACGGTGCTGATGGCGCGATCCCGTGCCGCCTTCGCCAGGTCCGCGCAGGCGCATGCTGAGCGCGCCGACCGTGCTGAGGCGAGCGAGGCAGCGCTCCGGGAAGAGATCCGGCACCTGGTCCAATCCCGGCTCCCCGCGTACGCCCAGCACCTGGTCAGCACCCACTACCCGATCCCCGGACCGCTCTCTTCGCGCCTGTCCCTGACCGAGAGCGGCAAGCTGATCGAGAACGTGCTCGCTCAGTTCGCCGACGCCATCCTGACCCAGCGCCAACGTATGGATGCCGCGGCATGGTCGGCGGTGCGTGGAACCTCGGCACACACGCAGTCGGTGGCCAACCGGATGCAGGACGTCATCGACGAACTGCAGCGCAAGAACGACAACCCCGAGCTGCTGAATGCGTTCTTCGGGATCGACCATCTCAACGAGCAGATCATCCGCCATCTACAGAAGGCCGCGATCGCCGGCGGAGGGTGGCCGGGCCACGTGCGCAAAGACACCCACGTGCCCGATGTGGTCACTGGCGCTCAGTCCCGCCTGCACGGATACGAACGCATCCAGATCGTCTCCAACCTGCGGGCGACGAACGTTGGGATCGTCGGCCGGGCGGCCGAACCGATAGCGGTGGCCTGCGCCGAACTGATGGCCAACGCCCTGGAGCACTCCAACGACGACCTCAAGGTCACAGTCACGCTGCTGCAGACGGACAACGGCACCGTCAGCATCCAGATTGACGACGCCGGCACCGGCATGACCGCCGAAGAGCGCGCCCGCGGCACCCGCCTGGTATCCGGCGAGGGATCACAGGACCTGCTGCTGACCCAACTGGGAGACCCGCCGGCTTTCGGATTCGCCGCGATCGGGCGACTCGTAGCCGACCACGGCTTCACGGTCTCGATCGACCAGCCGTCCCCCTACAACGGGGTGAGAGCTGTGCTCTCCATCCCGCCTCACCTGCTGGTCGAGATCGACGAGCGCACCAACCCCGTCTCGGCCATGGCCCCTCTGCCCGCACCACCCCCACGAAGGCCCCAGCGATCCGCTTCTCACGCCGCGCCCGCTCCGGCCTCCGGCTCCGAACTGCCCCAGCGCCACCGAAAGCAACCGCTCGAGTCAGCCAGTGCGCAGCCCGCACCCGCGTCGCGAACGCCCGATCCCGAGAAAGCCGGGGCCATGTGGAGCGACTTCCAGCACGGGCTCGACGCTGCCCGCACCGACACCGAATCCAAGGACGCCACGTGACCGACAACGACCGCGCCATCAAGAACGACGACTACTCCCTGGTGCTCAAGCCCCTCCTCGAGATCTCCAAGGTGCGGCACGTCGTGGTCGCGTCCAGCGACGGCATGCTGGTCGCCGCATCCGAGAGCCTGCCCCGCGACCGGGCCGAAGGCGTGGCGGCGATGAGCTCTTCGGTACTCAGCGCCATCCGAGCCACGACGAACGCAGCGCTGCAGCCCGACACCGACAACCCCGTCGACAACCCCATCGAGACCATCACGACCATCACCGAGCTCGGCACGTGCATGATGATGCCCGCCGGCTACAACGCCTTCCTGGTCGTGGTCGGGGACCAGGACATGCCGATGGGTGTCGTTGCGGGCCTGGCCGCCCGGCAGGCGCGCAAGGTCGGCGAGAAACTCATGTCGGTTCCCGCCCGCGACGCCGGTGACACGCGGTCATGACCCGCGGCCAGGTGGGGCGCCGGATGGTGCCGAGCTACCTGGCAACCGGCGGCTGCGGTATCCCCACCCGCAATACGCTCCAGGGCCTGACAGCCCTGTACGCCACCGGTGTCCCCCCCGGCCCCGACCACTCGCCGGGACACCAGCGCCTGCTCTCCCTGCTGGAAAAGGGCGCGCTCAGCGTCGCCGAGACCGCCGCCTACCTGGATATCCCGGTCGGCGCGTGCAAGGTCCTCGCCACACAACTCATAGACGACGGGCTGCTGCGCGCCGAGGGGCCGAGCCAGGCCGCCCCTGGTGCTGCCGCCCCGGCCACGAAGGAGCTCCTGGAAAGGGTGAGAAGTGGACTCGTCGCTCTCAAGGACTAGCCCAGCGTTGCCCTCAACGCCGGTCTACCTGCCTGAAGCACCCCACGAGCGGATCAAGATCCTCGTTGCGGGCCCGCTCGGGATCGGAAAGACCACTGCGATCAGCACGGTCTCGGAGATCCCGACCCTGCATACCGACGAGGTCATGACCACGGCCGCCGTCGGCACCGACGAGATCGCCCATCACGGGCTGCAGGACAAGAAGACCACCACCGTCGCGACCGACTTCGGGCGTCTCACCCTGGAACAGGCCGGCGTCATCCTGTACCTGTTCGGCACACCAGGCCAGCACCGCTTCAGGCCGCTGTGGGACGACCTCGCCGAGGGTGCCTGGGGCGCCCTGGTCCTGGTCGACACCGAGCGGCTGCAGGAGTCGTTCGAGGTCATGGACCTGATCGAGGAACGTGGCCTGCCCTACACGGTGGCCGTCAACGCCTTCCCCCACTCGCGCAGCGTCGAACCGGACACGCTGCGCGACAAGCTCGACCTCGCCGAGCACACCCCTCTCGTCGTCTGCGACGCCCGGGACAAGAACTCCACCCTGGACGCGCTCATCGCGCTCACCGCCCACCTCATCACCCTCGCCGGAGACGCCTCCTCATGAGCACGCCCGCCCCCGCCCCTCCCGTGCCGCTGTACGGCCCCGAGCACGCCGCCGACCCCCAGCGCAGCTGGGACCTGCTGCGACAGCAAGGACCGGTCGGCGTCGGCGAGATCGACCCCAACGTCTACGTCTACGTGGTCACCGACCCCAAGACGGCGCTCACCCTTCTCCAGGACACCGACACCTGGTCCAAGGACTCCCGGCACTGGATGCACCTCGTGCCGCAGAACAGCCCCGTCAGACCCAACGTGGAATGGCGGCACAGCCTCTTCTTCACCGACGGCCCGGAGCACGCCCACCTTCGCCGGGTCATCACCGACAGCCTCGCCCTCCTCGACTCGCGCCACGTCCGCGATGTGACGCTGCGCTTCGCCGACACACTGCTCCAGCACTTCGCCCCCACCGGCGAAGCCGACCTCGTCGGCCAGTACGCGCAGCAGCTGCCGCCGATGATCCTGAACGCGCTGTTCGGCGGCCTCGACGAACAGGCCCCGCAACTCCACGCGATCCTCGCGGCGCTGATGAGTACCGACCTGGCGGCCAAGGCCGAGGGCGAGAAGGCGCTGGGCGCCTACCTCAAGACGCTCCTCGGCACGAAACTCGCCCGACGCGGGCCGGACCTCACCTCCTGGTTCATCGACCACCCCAACCAGCTGTCCGCGGAGAACGTCGGGGAACAGATCGTGATCACCGACGGTGCCGCGTACCCGACCCTGGCGGGCCTGATCACCAACGCCCTGGTACGACTGCTGTCCGACAAGGGCTACCGCGGCACCCTGACCACCGGCACCCTGACCATCGAGGCCGCCATCGACGAGGCCCTCTGGAACGACCCGCCGCTGGCCATGTACAGCCTTCACTTCCCCCGCAGGGACGTCGACCTCGGCGGCATCCGCATCCCCGCCGGCGCCCCGGTCATGATCTCCTACGCCGCGGCCAACACCTGCCCCCACGCCAACGCCTCCAGCGGCAGCCACCGCTCCGGCATCAAGGCCCACCTCGCCTTCGCCGCAGGCCCGCATGCCTGCCCGGCCCGCAGGATCGCCCTGCTCATCGCGGCCACAGCCATCGAGCGGCTTGTCTCCTACCTGCCCGACATCCAGCTCGCCGTCCCCCGCGAGCAACTCACCTACCAGCCCGGGCCCTTCTACCGCCTTCTCACGGCCCTGCCCTGCCGCTTCACCCCCCTCGCCCCGCAGGCACAGCGAGCCACACCCCAGACGCGCACCCCCAGCGCCCCGCCGCGCCCCACACCGGGTCGCCCACCAGTCCCCGCCTGATCCCAACGCACGCCGCATCCCGGCGGCGAGCCGCGCTGTTTCGACCCGCACTCACCACAGCACACCGGTGCCCACCACCACATGGCGAGCCGGGACTCCTCCCCCTGTCCGTCCTCGAGGAAAAGGGAATCCGCCCATGACGGTTCTTGAAGACCAGGGGGTAAGCCCGCTGATGGTTCACGCACCAGCTGCTGACACACCGGACCTGTCCACCGAACGGCCCGACATCGATGCGATCCTCACCGCGTTTTTCGACCGGAAGGCGCGCCTCGCGCTCGGACCGGAGATGGCCCCGCTGACCACCGAGCTCAGCCGCCTCCTGCAAAGCGGCAAGCGGCTGCGCCCGCAGCTGTGTGTCGCAGGATGGCACGCCGGGGAAGGACAGGGCGACAACAACGGTGTCCTGCACATGGCCGCCGCCCTGGAACTGTTCCAGGCGTTCGCGCTGATACACGACGACGTCATGGACGGCAGCGAGCTGCGCCGGGGCCGGCCGACCGCCCATCGCGCACTCGCCGCCGCGTACATCGTCGGCGGCGGGAGGAGCACCAGAGCCGAGGCACACGGTCTGAGCGCGGCCATCCTGCTCGGCGACCTGGCCCTCGTGTGGTCGGACGAGCTCCTTCACAACGGCCTCAGCGGGGAGGCACTGACGCGGATCTCACCGCTGATGGACACGATGCGCAGCGAGCTGGTGTACGGCCAGTACCTGGACCTGCTGTCGACCGGTTGTCTGTCGGATGACGTCGAGGCTGCGCTGCGGGTGGTGCGCTACAAGACCGCGAAGTACACGGTGGAATGGCCGCTGCGCCTCGGCGCCGTCCTGGCCGGGGCCACACCGGGCGTCCTGGATGCATGCAGCGCCTTCGCCGTGCCGCTGGGAGAAGCGTTTCAGCTGCGCGACGACCTCCTTGGCGTGTTCGGCGACCCAGCCGAGACCGGCAAGCCGGTCGGGGACGACATCCGCGAGGGCAAGGCCACCGTGCTGATGGCGCTCGCACTCCGGGACGCCACGGCCGCCGAGGAGCAGCTCCTGTGCACGCTGGTCGGCAGCCCCGACCTCACCGACGACGACATCCTCCGCGTCCGTGCCGTCCTCGAACGGACGCACGCCCGGCAACACGTCGAAGAGATGATCACCTCCCGACGTGAGGCAGCCCTGTCCGTCCTGGACCAGGCGCCCTTGCCCGCGGCCGCCACCAAGGCACTGCGCGAGATAGCGCAGATAGCCACGGTGAGGCAGGCATGAGGAGCGACCTGATACGGCGCGCGTCCCGCGCATACGGCTCCCAAGCCGTACGACTCGTGACGGACATCGACCACGACTCCTGGGGCAGCGTCCGCGCCTCGCTGTACGAGACGGCCCGCGTTGTCTCCCTGGCGCCCGGGCTGCCCGGACACGGGCCGCGGCTCACGTGGCTGCTGGAACAGCAGATGAAGGACGGAAGCTGGGGGGAGGGCCCCGCCCCGTACCGTCTGCTGCCGACCCTCAGCGCGGTGGAAGCCCTCCTGTCCGCCGTGCGCTCCGACACCCCCAGCGGTACGGGGCGCGAACAGCTCGCCGCGGCCGCCGCAGCCGGGCTCGCCGCAGTGCTGGAGCTGCCGCCGGCCGGTCCGTGGCCGGACACGGCGGCCATCGAGATCCTCGTGCCCAGCCTGATCGCCCAGATCAACGAACACCTGGG
Source organism: Streptomyces sp. NPDC006265 (assembly GCF_040613555.1). NCBI lineage: Bacteria > Bacillati > Actinomycetota > Actinomycetes > Kitasatosporales > Streptomycetaceae > Streptomyces > Streptomyces sp. NPDC006265. Next base: position 22,053 of record NZ_JBEXSH010000002.1, on the reverse strand, counting down.
CCGGCAGACGATCGAGGCGACATCCTCCCTGGGCCCGTGGTCGCGGGGTGCACGCCTGGACGTACCGCACGGCTTCGCCCGTCGGCACGAGCAGGTCGCACAGCGCTGCCGGTCGGAGGGGGTCCCCCTCAAACTCCACCACACCTTCGAGGGCGTCTTCCGCCACATCCCCCAGGGCGCTGTCCCCGCGCCGCACGGGCTGCTCGGCAGCTCGCCAGCCGCCACCGCCGCATGGATCGCCACCACCCCGTCCTCCAGGCGAAGCGAGAAGGCCGTCACGGAACTCAGGACGGTGGCCCGCCGCTACGGCGGGCTCTTCCCGGAAGCGGCGCCACTCAGGACGGTTGAGCGGCTCTGGGTCGCCGCCGCACTCGCCGGTCCCGGCCTACCCCCGGCATGCAGGGCCACCGTCCGCGCCTGGATACACGACCTCTACGACGCGGCCGGAGTCCGCGGTGCCCCCGGCCTCATGCCCGACGCTGACGACACAGCCATGGCGGTGCTGGTGGCCGCCCTCGCCGGCGAACCGCGTGACCTCGCCCCGCTGGACGCCTTCTGGTCCGGCACCCACTTCGACTGCTACGTCGGCGAGGACACCGGCTCGATCACCGCGAACGCCCACGCACTGCAGGCCCTGGACGCCTACGCGCGATGCCGGCCCACAGCGGGCGCCGCCCACCGGCCCCGCATGGACCTGGTGGCCGACTGGCTGCTCGCCCAGCAGCAGACGGACGGCGCCTGGGCGGACAAGTGGCACGCCTCCCCGTACTACGCCACCGAGCGGTGCGTGACCGCCCTCGCCCGCCACGGCGGGCCCGCCGCGCGCACCGCCCTGCGATCGGCCGCCAACTGGGTCGTGGCCACCCAGCGAGACGACGGCTCCTGGGGTGTGTGGAGCGGCACCGCGGAGGAAACCGCCTACGCGGTGAAGATCCTCCTCAGCGTCCAGACCGTCTTCCATCAGCCGGGAGCCGACCGGGCGCTGAACCGAGCCGAAACAGTCCTGGAGGCAGCCAGCCGCACACCCGGCCACCGGCATCCGGCACTCTGGCACGACAAGACCCTCTACGCCCCCCACGCGATGATCCAGGCCGAGGTGATGGCCGCGCTCCAACTGCTGCGCGCACGCCGCGAAACCGAACCCACCGCGCCCGGGGGCGAGCGAGACACGGAGGGAACAGCCTCATGACTGCACCGGTGAACCTTCCCCCGATCGCGCCAGGGCGCCAGGCGCTCATCGGGCACGCCATCCCCCTGCTGAGGGACCGGCTGGGCTTCCTGCAGGACCTGCGGGCCGCCGGTCCGATCGTCCGGATCACGATCGGGCCGAAGTCGTTGACCGTGGTCAATTCCCACGAACTCATCCACGAGATGCTCACCAGCAAGTCGCACCAGTTCAGCAAGGGACTGCTCTTCGAGAAGCTGAAACTGTTCGGCCAGGACGCGCTGCCGGTCGCAGAAGGCAAACGCCACCTGGCACGGCGCCGCCTGATGCAGCCCGCGTTCCACCGAGAGCGGGTCAACGGCTACGTCCAGACCATGCGCGAGACCGCCGAACCGGCCATCGCCAGCTGGCGCGACGGGCACCACCTCGACCTCAAGACCGAGATGCAACTCATCGCCCAGAGCGTCGTCATGTCCGTGGCCTTCACCTCCAACCCCGAGCCGGACACCGCGCGCGCCCTCCTCACCAGCGTGGACACCGTCTTCAAAGCCGCCCTCCGGCGTGCCCTGCTGCCCGTGCCTCTGCTCGAGCGACTGCCCACCCGCCGCAACCGGCAGGTCACCCGAGCCGGCGAAATCCTCCACCAGGCGGTCGCGGACATCATCACCGACCACCGCGCGAACCCCGACGCCTACGACGACGTCGTCTCGCTGCTCCTGGCCGCCCAGGACGAGACCGGCGCCCCGCTGCCCGACGACGAGATCCTCTCCGAGGTCACCGGTCTGCTCGCCGCAGGCTCCGAAACCACGGCCGTCGTCCTGGCCTGGCTCTTCCACGAGCTCGGCCGCCACCCCGAACTGGAACAGCGACTTCACCACGAGGTCGACACGGTCCTCGCCGGACAGGCACTCACCGCAGCGCACCTTCCCCAGCTCACCTTCACCCGCCGGCTCGTCAGCGAGACGCTACGTCTCTACAGCCCGGCCTGGCTGGTCACCCGGCAGGCCATCGAACCTGTCCAGCTCGGCAACGTGGCCCTGCCCGCCGGGACGGACCTCCTGTGGAGCCCATACACGCTGCACCGCGATGCAGCCCTGTACCCCGAGCCTCTGCGCTTCGATCCCGACCGCTGGCTGCCCGAGCGCCCCCAGCCGCCGAAAGGCGCATTCATCCCCTTCGGCATGGGAAAGCGCCAATGCGCGGGCGACGCGTTCGCCTGGACTGAGGCCATCATCGTTACGGCGCTCATCGCCTCCCGATGGCGGCTGCGGCCGGCCCCTGGCGCTCCTGCCCGGCCGATCGGTGAAATCACCGTCCACCCGTCTTCCTTGCGCATGACCGCGAAGGCCCGCGTGAGCCGCCCGATTCGGGAGGCAGCGTGAACCACCCCGGCATCACCGGGCCCCGCGGCCTGCCCCTGCCCGACCTCAGCGCCGCGTTCCCGGGACCGTTTCCCAGCAGCCCGCACGCCGACGCAGTGGAACGACACCTTCGGCAATGGACCGACAAATTCGACCTCCTGGCCACTCGCGACGCTCGCAGCGCCCTCTGCAACATCACCGGCCAGGGCGTCGCCCGCGCAGTCCCGGACGCCGATGTGGATGGCCTCGCGCTCTGCGCCGAGCTCTTCCTGTGGCTGGTGGCGTTCGACGACGTCCATGGGGAAGCGACCGCCGCCGAAGACCCGGTCCTCCTGGTCGACCGCGTCGCCGAGTTGAGCCGAGTCCTTGCTGACGACAACGCTCTGGCAGGCCCAGATGACCCCGTTACGGCCGGACTCCGGGACCTCCTCAGACGTCTGAAAGCCCGGGCTACGCCCACCCAGTACCTCCGGCTCGCGGGACACCTGCGCGACAACCTCGTCGGACTCGTCTGGGAAGCCCACCACCTGACCCAGCCGGACCGCGTCACCGTGCAGACCTACTGCGCGATGCGCCCCTACACCGTCTTCGTCTACACCCTGATGGCCACGGCTCCGATCGTGCTCTCGTACGACCTTTCCGATGCTCAGCGGGCATCCGCTCCTGTCAGGCAGTTGGAGACAGCCGTTGCCAATCTCGCCGGCTGGGTGAACGACCTTGCCTCCCACGTGCGGGAGGCGGACCGGCTGCAGGCGGCGCCGCTGAGCCTGCCGACGGTGCTCATGGCCGAGCACCGCCTCAGCTTCCGGCAGGCGTTCGAGACGGCGTCGCACATGTGCGAGGAAGAGGCCACAGTCGCGCGTGAACTGATCACTGAGCTGTCCGCGAGCAGCACACGGCCGCTCGCCCATCACGCGGCGGCCCTGGAATGCATCGCCCACTCATTCATCTGGCACGTCGACCACGACCGGTACGCCGCCGGGCCATCGCAGACCGTGCCTCCCCATCTCACCACCGGAAGCCCCTCATGCCCGTGAAGATCCAGAGCGCGGAAGCCCTCACACAGCTCACGCCCACTGAGAAGCGCGTCGCCGAATGCCTCGTCGCTGGTGCGTCCAACAGCCAGGGCGCTCAGGAGCTGGGAATGAGCACTGGCACGTTCGCCAGACACGTCGTGAGCATCGGCCGGAAGTTCCAAATCACCAGCCGAGGAGGCCGGGCGGCTCGCGCGCATGCCGTGCTCGAGAGCAAGCAGGTCGCCCCGCCGCCGGCGCCTGCCACTGTTCCCCGACTCACGGCGGCCGATCTGCGGTTGCTTCGCGCGTTCGCGAAATACTCAGAGACTCCAGACATCGCCCGCGCCGCCGGGATCGCGCAGGCAGAAGTCCGCCCGCAGATCAGGAAGCTGGTCGCCGAGACCGGCGCCGACAACGAGACCCACCTGGTCGGGCTGGCGCACGCCTGGGAACTCCTCGGCGCGGGTCGAAGCGAGACCAGCCCGTCCGTCGAGATCGCGAGCAAGCCTGCCGGGGCCGCATGATGAGCAACCTTCCCGCCCAGGCGGAGCACTCGCGGCCCACTACCCAACGCGCCGAGCACAACCAGCTCGACGCGCCTGCCCTCCCGCCGTATGAGATGCGACTTCTGCGCAACGACGAGGACCTGGCTGCGGTCGCCGAACTCGTCACCCGACGCACCACGTGGCTCGCCGCACGACAGCTGCCTCGCCCGTACGAGGGCGACGTGGGTGTTCTGTTCAGCGAACAGTGGGTGGAGGCAGTCGCACTGTTCGAGGACGGGCACCCCCTCGGGTGCCTGCGTCTGCACCGGAACCCGTCACTTTCTCAGTGGGAGACCGAAGAGGCCGGATCCGCGCTGCAGTTGTCCCTCGCCTACAGCGCCCCAAGCGCGGCGCTCGACAAGATCGGTCGGCTGATGACGTTGTGGGCGCAGGACTTCGCGGCCCGTCTCGACATGACATGGGTACGCTGCGAGGTGAGCACCGACAACCTGTCCTCAGAGGAATCTCTCCGTCTCCTAACCCATGCCAAGGGCTGCGGTTGGCAGTTCGTTCGCTTCAGTCGCGACCGGGGCGGTCGGCCTCTCGTCCTGCTGCAGCTACCCGCGCGAGCTCAACTCGGTCTCCATGCACTCATCCGCTGTGCCGTTCCGATCCATCCGGGCCCGTCCTGAACGCCGGCCCCGGGGCCTCACCGGTGACCGCCCCCGAGCCATCAGACCCGCCACCCAGGCGGAGGCGCCCAGCACGAACTACGCAAGCTCCACACATCTGGACAAAAACGTCCTGAAGGGCATCCTCAGCGAGCGTTCCGCTCGGGCGACCGCGCCTGACGGCAGCGCACGCCACCTCCAATGTCGCGACGGCCCGGGCCGCTCGAGACGTCAGCGGTCGCGAGCGATCGCTCACCTGCCGGTCGCCCCGGCCGGTTACGGCTGCTCCGTGGCCGGCGGGCTAAGGTCTTCGGCCGCGCGGCGCCCCAGCCGAGCCAGCTCACCGGTCGGTGTGCTTATGGCCGCCGGAAGAAGCGTGCCGCCTTACCCTGGCGTGCCTGGGGCGGTCGGGGCGAAGGACAGGGTTGGCACTCCGTACGGTCCGCACTTCGGGCGCAGCAGGCCGGGGGACGTTACTTCCTGAAGGAACATCTCCTGGATGAACTGCACTTCGGCCCACTTCAGGTGAGACACGCTGCCAGCCGCCGAAAGGTCCTTGCGGCCGACTGCAACGTGGATGTGCGGGGCGAGAGAGTTGGTCTCGGGGCTCCAGGCGAGGGTGGCTGCGCCGACGGCTTCGACCGTATGCAGAACCGTCTCCTCCCACAGGGGCTTCTCCGGGTCCTCCAGTGGCTTGTCGGTTCCCACGAGTCCTACGCGCCGGAAGCCCCCGAGGAACATGGGGATGATCGCCTGACGGATGTCCATCTCTGCGCAGAATCCGGTGAGCTCGTCGACGAAGTTGTCGCCGTCATCGAAGGCGAGGGCGAAGGTGCGCCCCATGGTCAGTTCGGTGTGTCGCATCAGCCGCGTCCTTCGGGGGTGGTTCCGGCGGGCGCGAAGGTGGCACGGATCCTCTCCTGGCTGGCGCCGCTGCGCACCAGCACGGTGAGAAGGTGGCGGGCTTTGTACGGGTCGAGGTGTCCGGCGCCGATCACGCTGTGGGACAGCAGGTCCTTCTCTGAGCCGTCGAAGCCGTAGGTGCGAGTGAGGGTGGTGCCGCCGCCTGTCCGGGAGGCCAGGATGATCGGGATCCGCTGGGCGGCCTTCGCAAGGATGGGGACCCAGGACGCGGGGACGTGGCCGACGCCGAATCCTGCGATGACCATGCCGTCGACCTGGTCGAGGAGCGGTTCCAGCAGGACGCCGTCGTCGCCGAGGGTGGCGGTGTACAGGGCGACGCGTGCCGGTTGGGTGAGCGCCGCGGCGACCGGGCGGGGCTGGTGTGCGGGTGCCGCAAGGAGTCTCAGCCGGCCTTCCGCGACGGTGCCCAGGGGGCCGGTGTCGGGCGCGGTGAACGCGTTCGTGCTTGTGCTGTGCGTCTTTCTCACCCGCGCGGCGTCGAAGACCTGGTCGTTGAACACCACGAGGACACCGCGGCCGCGGGCCTGCGGGCTTGCTGCGACGGCAACGGCGGCGAGCAGGTTGGCGGGTCCGTCGGCGCCGGCCAGATAGGGGGCACGCATCGCCCCTGTGACGATCAGTGGCGCGTCCGCCTCGTACAGCAGGCTCAGTAGGTAGGCCGTCTCCTCCAGGGTGTCGGTGCCCTGGGTCACCACGATGCCGTCGACGGCGCGCTCGCTGGTCATCGTCCGCAGGCGGCTCGCGAGCTCCTCGATGTCGTCGAGAGTCAGGGAAGCGCCGGGCTTGTTCGTGAAGGACAGCGTTTGGATCTCGGCGTCGACGTCGACCAGCTGAGGTACCGCGGCCAGCAGGTCCTCCGCGCTGAGTGTGGGCCGGGCTGCTCCGTCTGCGGCGAAGGGCGTCATGGCGATGGTGCCGCCGAGGCCGACCACGAGCACGGTGGGGCGGGGGATCTGCTGCTTCAACGCGGTGTTCCTCAGGTTGCCGTGGGGATGGGGCGGGTCGAGACTATCGGCCGGCATTCTGCGTGCCTACGGTGCCGACGAAGCGCAGCGTCTGGTCGAGCGCCGTCAGCGTGAGGAGGCGGCTGCGCGGCCGCATCATGCTGCAGACGCCTTCCTCGCCGAGCGCGCGGCACCGGGTGATCAGCCACCTCCAGTCCAGGTCGAGGTAGGCGGCCAGGGCCTGCAGTCGGTCAGCCGGCGTCTGCCCGTCGACGAGGCTGTGGGCCCGGACGTGAGCGATCGCCTCCTGGTACGGGGCGACGTCCCGTCGGGCGGTGGTAGTCGCGACGCGCCAGACCGATTCCTCCCGCACCCAGTTCGCAAGGATCGCCGTATTTTGCGCCAGAACGAACCCTTCGGTCTGGGTGTACTCCGGAGCGCTGGAGATCCAGACCTTGATCCCGTGCATCTCCATCATCGCGACGGTGAGGAAGAGCAGGACCCTCTCGTAAGGCTCGGTGCTGCGTACGGCGGATTCCGGGATGCAGAAGGCGCGGCCGAGGGCGCTGGCCGGCCCGGCGAAGCGTGCCGCCACGGCTTGGAGATAGTCGTGCTTGTGACGGAAGAGCAGCCACGGTGCGCACTCCTCGCCCGTGGCCTCCCGGGTCCAGAACGCGGGCACGTCGGACAGCTCATCCAGGTGCCGCACGATGTACTGAGCGCACAGACTGGAGCCGAGCCACGCTGCTCCGATGGGGGAGAGGTCGGGCATGTCGGTCCGTGGCGGGGCTGAGTTGCTGATCTTCACGTAGTGCCGGAGTTCGTCGGCCCGGTCGGACAGCGGATGATCATCGGCGAGCAGCCCATCGTCCAGGACGTGCAGGGCCCAGAGGATCGCGTAAGTGAGGTCGTCGAGCCGGTAGGCCAGTGGCACTTGCGGGCTCTGCCCGAGGAGGAGGTTCTGCCGGGCGAGCGCGGCATCCAGGGCGTACAGGCCCTGTCCGCCCGCAGCGCCGAGTGAGGCGAGCACAATCCCCCTGCGTGAGGAGCGGACGAAGGACTGAAGGTGCGGCAGATCGGCTTCGTCCAGCTCGACGATGTCGCCGCGCAGTTCGGCCTCGTAGAGCTGGACCCCGATGGCGGTGCCGTCGAAGTGGCGGCCGCCGGCGAGCTCCCATGTGCCCTGGACCCCCACGTCGGGCTCGCCCGGGACATGGCGGGATGTGGGCCAGTTGTAGTCCAGAGTCCTCGCCGCGGCGCGGGTCCGCCGGTCCAGCGGACGCGGCCGCACGAGCTCGCGGACGGGTACCGGCTGGGCCAGGGCTTCGACGCTCTTGTCGAAGAACCATTCCAGGATGGTGGCCGTCTGTCCGCGGGCGATGTGGGTGCCGGCCACCCACCGCCGGTAGGTGGATTCCGAGACCACCCGGACGTTGGCCAGGCTCCGGTCCTGCAGATCCCTGGCGGCGTTTTCCGCCATGTGCCTCCACAGCACCCGGAACCTCGGCCAGGACGCACCGTTCACCTCCGGGGTCTCCAGGAGGTGGTGCAGGAGTGTTCGGTTTTGCGGCGTCGTCATGTCGCCCTCCCTGGTGACCGAAGTGCCGGACGATGAGGCTTCGGGCGCCCGGGGACGCCTGGACGGGACACTCGCGGGCCCTGCGGCTCGGACTGAGACGGGTCCTCGGTGAACGTGGCGTAGCACTGGTCGGCCCACGACTGCTCGATGACAAGCAGTTGCGCCATCGGCTGCAGTGATCCGCTCATGGATTCGACCAGCTTGGGCCGTAAGGACCGTGCCACCCATCGCAGCGCGGCGGCCAGCAACTGCAGAGCGGTTCTCGCGGCTCTGTCCCGGTGTCTGGCCGCCTGGCGAAGGTGCACATTCGGGCTGGAGTGGACACCGTCAGAGGGACTGGGACACGGCATAGGGATTCGCACTCCGCTCACCCGCCGTACGCGCCTGAGGCCGTCAGCCTGAGCGCGGTGTCGATCAGTGGGACGTGGCTGAAGGCCTGCGGGAAGTTACCGACCTGGCGCTGGTTCACCGAGTCCCATTCCTCGGCAAGCAGGCCGAGGTCGTTACGCAGGGCGAGCAGCCTCTCGAAGAGTTTGCGAGCCTCGTCGACCCTGCCGATCATCGCGAGGTCGTCGGCCATCCAGAATGAGCAGGCCAGGAAGGCGCCCTCGTCGCCCGGCAGACCGTCGACACCCTCGTCCTCACCTTCGGTGGGGTACCGGAGGATGAAACCGTCCGGCGTGGACAACTCCCGCTGGATCGCCTCGATGGTGCCGATGACCCGCTTGTCGTCGGGCGGCAGGAAGCCCACCTGCGGGATCAGCAGCAATGAGGCGTCCAACTCCTTACTGCCGTACGACTGGGTGAAGGTGTTGCGCTCCTTGTCGTACCCCTTCTCGCAGACGTCCCGGTGAATCTCTTCGCGCAGGTCCTTCCAGCGCTCCAGCGGCCCGTCCGCGTCGCCGGACTCGATCAGCTTGATCGTGCGGTCGACGGCGACCCAGGCCATGACCTTGGAGTGCACGAAGTGCCGGCGCGGACCGCGAACCTCCCAGATGCCCTCGTCCGGCTCGCCCCAGTGGTCCTCCAGGTACCGGATGAGCTTTACCTGCAGCGCCGAGGCGTAGTCGTTGCGCGCAAGGCCAGCCATGTGTCCGAGGTGCAGGGCTTCGGTGACTTCGCCGTACACGTCCAGCTGAAGCTGATCGGCCGCACCGTTCCCGACGCGGACCGGCGCCGAGCCCTCGTAGCCAGACAGCCAGTCCAGTTCCGTCTCACCGAGTTCGCGCTCGCCAGCGATGCCGTACATGATCTGGAGGTTCTCGGGGTCGCCGGCGACGGCACGCAGGAGCCACTCGCGCCAGGCGCAGGCCTCGTCGCGGTAGCCGGTGCGCAGCAGTGAGGACAGGGTGATCGCTGCGTCCCGCAGCCAGGTATAGCGGTAGTCCCAGTTCCGTACGCCGCCGATCTCCTCGGGGAGCGAGGTCGTGGGAGCGGCGACGATCCCGCCGGTCGGTGCGTAAGTCAGGGCCTTCAGCGTGATCAGCGAGCGGACCACCGCCTCACGGTACGGTCCTCTGTACGTGCAGTGCTCAGACCAATCCCGCCAGAATTCCTGCGTCGCCTCCAATGCGTTTTCCGGGTCCGGAAGCGGCGGCGCCTTCTTGTGGGAGGGCTGCCACTGGATGGTGAAGGCGATCCGGTCACCGGGCGAGACGGCGAAGTCCGCGTACGTCGTCAGGTTCGTACCGTAGGTCTCGGCTTCGGCGTCCAGCCACACTGAGTCGGGCCCCGCTGTGGCGACCGTCCGTCCATCGACGTGGTACACCCACGGCGTGATGCGGCCGTACGAGAAGCGCATACGCAGGGCTGAGCGCATCGGGACGCGGCCGCGGACTCCCTCCACGATCCGGGTCAGCTGCGGAGCACCATCACGGGGCGGCATGAAGTCAGTCACGCGGACGGTGCCGTGCGGGGTGTCCCACTCCGATTCGAGGATGAGCGAATCACCGCAGTACCTGCGCCGCGTTGCGGGTAGAGGCGTGTCGTCGGCCGGGTGGGCAGGACCGATTCGCCAGAAGCCGTTCTCCTCGGTACCAAGCAGCCCGGCGAATATGGCGTGAGAGTCGAAACGAGGCAGGCACAGCCAGTCCACCGTGCCGTCCCGGCAGACCAGAGCGGCAGTCTGCATGTCGCCGATGAGTGCGTAGTCCTCGATGCGCCCGGGCATGAACGTCCATCTCGTCGAGAGTGCCGCCACATGGGGCCGGCACAAAGGCTGATGTATCGGGGTCGGCTGGAGCGGCGGGTGGGGGCCGCCGTGGGTGTGTGATCACATGTCCGGCGACGCTGCGTCGCTGCAGACTCCTGGCTCGTCGGCAGCGGTGATGGCGCTGGCGAGAAGCAGGACGTGCTGGGGGCTTGCAGTGCCGAGAGTTATCCGGTGCGGACGGCTGGACGCGCAGGTGTGGCACGCCGGGTTGGGCACGCTTTCGAGGTGCTGTCCGCACGCCTTGGAGACGACACGGCCCAAGAGCTGGGCGAGTTTCTCAACCTCTCGCCAGCCCTCGGTGTCCCAGCGGTGGCGGAGGCCCAGCTCGTTGAGAGCGGCGCTCAAGTTGCCGTCGGCGAGGATCTCAAGGAGCGTGACGGCGTCAGGAGCGTTGATGTCACCGACCTGCACCGCCCCGTCGATCACGTAAATGTGGTCCTCGGTGATGCCGATCTTGGTGAAGGCTGCCCGCAGCCGCAGTGCCGCTTTGTGTGCCTCGGACCGCCGTTCGACCACCAGAGCGACCAGGCGCCGTGCGTCGTCGCATGTAGCAACTGCCACCTCTGCGGCCGTTTCAGGACCGAACTCGACCAGCGTGACCTTCGCATGGACGTCGTGCTGACCGAGCAGATGCTGCAAGGGAGCGGCAGGGTTGGCCACCGGCAGTTGTCCGTCGAGGAACGGCGAGCTCTCCCATCCTGACAGAGGGATGGTGAGAGATACGGCGGGTGCCGCGGTGGTCATGCCGATCTTCGGCATGGCGTGGACACCGCTGTCGTGGAAGGCCGTCTGCAGTTCTCGCGCAACGTCACGGCGCGCCTCCAGAGAAGCACGGTCGACTGGGGTGTCGACGTCAGCAGGCGCGGTCGTCATGGCGGGGTGCCCTTCATGCTGTCGTGCTGGTGCGTGTGTTGGTCGTCTGCGCTTGTGTGATGTCTTCGAGCACGGCTGGTCGTGCGTTGCCCGAAGAGGACGAGCGCTCCTATCGCGGCAATAAGCAGGCTGGCGATGAGTCCTCCGGCGAGGGTCATCCCTGCCTCGGTACTGATCCGGCGACGATCAGGGTGAGCATCGCGAGGGCGAACACAGCGATTCGGACCTGATTACGAGTGGGACGCCTGAACACTCGGCCGGCCGCCCGCGCCGGCGTCCGCTCACGCATGGCACGCCTCGGGACGATAGGGACTCGGCGGCCGGTGAGCCGTCCGCATGCGCGACCGGTAGAAGTCCTCGACGTACTCCGAGCGCCGTCGCTCGTCCGTCTTGAGCGTGGTGCCGGACAGCGTCTTGAAGCTCGCGATGCCCTGGTCGGTCAGCTGCCGCTGGTTGTCTGGCGCCTTCTTGTTCGCAGCCGTGGGGTGTGCCAGGTACGTCGCGGTCAGCTTCGGTTCGCTGTGCGCGCCCACGAAGAGCGGCAGGCTCGCTCTTCCTCCGAGGCGGCTGGTGGCCGAGTCGCGCCGCAGGCTGTCCTGCCGCTGCGTGTTCGGCCACGCGGTCACCGCGACCGCGCCAATCAGGGCGGCGCCCGTGGTGACCGCGACCATCACCAGCTGGGTGCGCACGGGCACAACGAGTCGGCGCCCTCTGCGTCGCCTCGGTTGAGTGGGGGAGATGTCGGGGGTCATGGAGTCCTCGGACGAACGGTCGGGGGCAAGCGAGCAAGGGTGTGGACCGGCTGCCGCGGGGGCGTCTGGGAACCGCGGAAGCCGGGACGGCAGCACGGGGGATCTGCCACTCGCTGTCGGCTTCCGGGACCGGACTGGCGGTGTGCCGAACGGTCCCCCAGAGTCGGAAGCCGAAAGCCCACGGGCGAGCACCGGCGACGGGCGGGGCGTGGTGTGTCGCCGGGCTCGGGTCTATGCGGGCGGCCCGCAATCGCCCAGCGAACCCGCTGCGGCACTGACCAACTCGGCTGCCCGGCTCGACCTGTGCTGCGCAGGGGTTCGGGTGGGGCCGGGCGCCGACGAACGGGCGAGTGCGGGGAGGGGCATCGGCTCGGTCTTGGCGAGTTCCGGCTCGGCAAGGTTCTGATGGCCGACCACGGCCTGGCCGTCGGAGGGGAGGGGACCTTGGGTGTCCGTGTGACGCGACAGGGCGTTCACCGGGAGAGCGTCGATCAGGGCATGGGCGATCTCTGCGAGCCGGATGGTGAGGATCACCAGGGGCATACGTTCTTCCGGTACCGGCTCCTCGCGGATACGGCGTGCCTGGCTGACCAGGTCCGGGGCCATGTCCGTGTCTTCCAGGAGCTGTTCCAGGTGGGGGAGCTGCCGGCGCAGGCCCAGGAGGAGCAGCGTGACGTCGTTGTCATCGCGGGGCAGCGGCGACGTGCCCAGCACCCGTTCCACCAAATCTTCGACGGCATGCACGGCGCCCCGGGGTGGGGCGGCCCACTGCGCTTGGAGGGCCGGGGGTGAGGAAGGGGAGCGCCTACGCCCGAGCGCAGGTCGTAATGCGGACAACACGGGGTCTCCGATCTGGGGGCGGGCAGCGGCAGGCGCCGAGTGGCGTGCCGAGGAGCGGATGGCCGCGTGGACGCTCACGATGCTCGCCTCCGGGGGGCGTCGAGCTCTGTCCAGACGGTCTTGCCGCTGCCGGACGGGTCGGTCTCGACGCCCCAGCGGTCGGAAAGCTCGTCGACAAGCCGCAGGCCGCGCCCACTCGTCCGGCTCGCAGAGAATTCCCGCTCCTTGGGCCGTGCACCGGACGGATCACGCACGTCCAGGCGCAGCTGGACGTCAGACCACACGACGGTGACCTGGACGGTGATCCCGGGTGGGAAGCCGAGGCAGCCGTGCAGGACGGCATTGGCCACGAGCTCCGAACAGATCAGGACGACGTCATCCGCAACGCCTGCGAGGCCGTCCTCCTCCAACCGTGTGCGCAGCTGGTGCCGCACACGCGAGATGGCCTCCCGCTCGGCGGGGAACGACGCCTTGAACTGGGGCTCGTTCGCACCACGCGTACTGACACTGTCGAGAGGGGGGGTATTCACCGCACACACTCCTTGCGCCGGCAGGGCCGCGCCCCCATAGGGAATATCGGCGGGCAGAGCTGTCGGGCAGCCGGGCTTCCTGAGCGTCAGGTGGTTCATCGGCCGCTTCTCCTCTCCTGCCATCGGGCGTTCAGAGCCACTGGCCTGGCGGGTTCGTATGGATGAGGTCTTCGAATCCCCTGCGCCGCACGAGGGGTTGAGGAATATCGTCTTCACGAGACAACCGCGTCTGCGCAGCGCTGGGTATCCCGGCGAGGTCGCGGGACCAATGAACGTCATGAAAGATCGTTTCGGGGACGAGGACGCAACATGGGGCGTACGCGCAACGTCAAGTTGGCCGCTGTGATTGCCCAGGCGGGCCTGTCTCAGGCCCGCCTGGCTGCGCGCGTCAGGTCGGTTGGTGCGGAACACGGCGTCAGCGAACTGGCAGGCGTCGGCCAGTCCCATATCGCGAAGTGGGTAGGCGGGGTCGTCCCCGAGCCCCCGGGTGCCCTTATCTTGGCCGAGACGCTCTCCCGAAGCCTCGGTCGTCTCGTGACGCTCGCCGACATCGGGTTGACGGCGGACACCGACGAGCTCGAGCTGCCGGCGTGGAGCGACGACCCACTGACAACGCTGGTGACGCTCGGGAGCAAAGACATGGTGGATATCGACCGTCGGCAGCTGCTGGCCACCTCGGCATACTCGGTGGCCGCCCTGGCCCTCCCCGGCGACCAGTATTTCGAGAGCGCCGTAGACCGGGCCAGGGCGCGCAAACCCCTCTCGAGCTACGTGGTCACGGCCCAGGACGTCGACGACGTTCGCGAGATGACCGCGATCTTCTCCCGCCGTGACCAGAAGCGAGGGGGACGCGCTGGCCGCGCCGCCCTGGTCGCATACCTCCGCACAGATGTCGCCGAGCTTCTGAGCGGCCGGTTTCTGTCCGAAGACATCCGGCGCTCGATGACCTCCGCAGCAGCCGAACTCGCCTACCTTGCGGGATGGACGGCCTTCGACGGGCGTGAGCACCCCCTCGCTCAGCGTTGGCTGACGATCGCCACGGGCCTTGCCGAAGAGGCTGGAGACGCTCCGCTGGCCGGGCACATCCTGCGGGCGATGGCCCACCAGGCGGTCGACCTGGGCCAACCGCAGGAGGCCGTGCGACTGGCCGAAGCCTCCTTGTCCACCCGCCGCTACGCACACGCCTGCTGGCGCGAGCGCTCGCTGCTCGGCGTCGTGCACGCTCGAGGTCTGGCCGCCGCCGGCGAGAAGAAGGCCGCCGCCGCCGCACTTCTGCGCGCGGAACAAGACCTTGGACGCGCTAGCGATGGAGACGATGAGCCGAACCGGGTGTTCTTCTACACCGAGGCGAGCCTCGCCCATGAGACTGCCGCCGCTCTGCGGGACCTGGGCGACCTCAAGGGCGCCGAGAAACAGTTCCACCGCAGCGTCCGGACACGGCGAGCGCAGTTCGTAAGGACGCACTCCGTCACCCTCGGTTACCTCGGCGCTGTGCAGGCCCAGCAAGGACACCTCGACAGCGCCTGTGAGACCTGGAGCCAGGCCCTTGACGCCATGACCGGCGTCCAGTCGGGCCGGGCAAAGGAGACCGTTGTCCAGATGCGCCGCGCACTGTCGCCCTTCCGGAACCGGGCCGGTAGCCAAGCCGCGGAGCTGGATGCGCGCGCCCGCTCCATGCTGAGCCAGGCGTAACCGGCGGGTACCCCCCACCTGGACCCGCGCGCCCCTGCCCTTCCCGGGTTGGCGGACGTCGCGGTCCTCGGTGCTCCGGTCCCGACCGGCCAGCGAAGGTGCACGCCGCGCGCCATAGGCTGACCGAATTGAAGTGCCAATGAAACTCTGCCGAGGCCGGGACGGCCCAACGCGCAGATGATGAAGGGGACGCTGATGACCAGCCCAACGCGCATCGAGATCACAGCAGTCGCACAGGTCGTCGCGGGTCATACGGACCCCGTCGACGATTACCAAGGCGGCGTGGAATCGATCATCCGCATGAACGAGGATTTCCCTCTGGAGACCCTTCAGGGGCTCCCGGAGTTCTCGCACCTGGAGGTCTTGTGGCACTTCCACCGGGCCAGCCCCACGGACGTGGCGCTGCACGCACGTAGCCCGCGCAACAACCCGGCCTGGCCGGCCACAGGCACCTTCGTCCACCGGAACCATCGGCGGCCGAACCAGCTCGCCATCAGTCATCCGAGGCTGGTGAGGGTCGAGAAGCGAGACCTTCACGTTACGGACTTCGACGCGGTCGTCGGAACCCCTGTGTTCGACGTGTCGCCGTACTTCCCGGCCATGGGACCCCGTGGAAAGATCCACGTCCCGAAGTGGGTCGACGAGATGCTCGGGAGCTACTGGGATGCCCCGCCCGTGAAGCGGTAACCCGTGGCGGGCGCATGCCATCCGCAGATGCGCGCTCTCCCAGACCGAGCAGGAAGCTGAGTACGCGATCACGGATCCACCACCCCAGCGGTCAGCACGGCCCGAACGGTCTTGCCTTGCATCTTGAGATCGGCGAACCAGGTCAGGTCCGTGATCGCCCGCCTCCTGACGAGCTCGATCAGAAGGCCCTCGCCAATCCCGGATCGAACGTCCCGGAAGTTGGTGAACCCGGGGCTGAAGTCCTGCACATCAATGAGAAGTTGCTGCTCCACCGTGATGCTCAGGCACGCTCGCAGAACTGCTCCCGTGTTCGCGGCCACGTGACCGTGCTGAAGGGCGTTCTCCACGAGCGCGGACAGCACCTGCAGCGCGGCTGGCACGCTGCCATGCCAGTTCAGCATCGTGAGCCCAACGCGTCCCTTGACCCGGGCCATCTGCCGCGCTGTCGGCATCGCGAGTTCGACAGGGTGCTGCCTGGTGATCGGACTGCCGACCGGGGTCAGACGCGCCACCGGCGCCAACCATCCCGATCCCACTCCATCGAGGGGATGCCCCCACGCGCGGTCTACTGCGTAGGCGCCGGGGCAGGCTGCCACTCGGACATCGCGTCCGCGAGTCACGTCCCGCGCCAACTGCTCAGATAGCGGGGCTTGAAGAGCCCGAGCGTCCAGCGGGAAGTCGTCCCGCCGAGAGGCGCTGGGGATCCCCCTGTCCTCGTCTCCGCTTGGCGTCATGGACTTGCCTCTCAAGCCTCGGCGTCACCGCTCACAGACCCGCGCACTGCCTCTGGGACGGCACGGCACGGCAGTTGACCACCACGATGTGGTTGCGCATCGTGGCCGCCTACTTACGATGGACCTAACTTGGCACATCCCGCAACCTGTTGAGCTACAAAATGCAGGACTGCGTTCGGATGAAGCACAAGCGCCCCCCTCGTAGCCTTGCGGCGACTGCGTCCGTCACACTGACGAGAGACACAGGCAGAGGAGGACGAAGGTGGGACAGCCAGCGCGACGTACGGCTCGCCGGCGCCGGTTGGGCACCGCTCTGCGCGAAGCGCGTGAGAAGGCAGGGGTCAGCCCGGAGCAGGCTGCCAAGGCCATCCATGGCGACAGGCCGAAGATCAGCCGCATCGAGACGGGGCGCCATCGCGTCAGCCGTCTCGAGCTGGAAACGCTGATGGATCTCTACAAGATCACCGATCCAAAGGTGCGCTCATGGCTGGTCGCGCTCTCGGCCGAGGGGCAGCGGCGCAGCTGGTGGCGCACCCACGGCGACAGGCTCGAACAGGACTTCAAGGAGCTGCTCTCACTCGAAGAGGACGCGGAACGAATCGTCGCGCTCCAGCCGCAGGTTCTGCCTGGCCTCGTCCAGACGAAGGAGTACGCCGCCTCCGTCATCAGCTCCAACGATCCGACGCTGGATCATGAGCAGGTCGACTTCTACGCGAACATCCGAATCCGCCGTCAGGAAGTCTTCGAGAGGGACACCTTCCTTGACTATCTCTGCATCGTGACGGAGGGCGTTCTGCGCCAGCGAGTAGGCGGCGCTGGAGTGATGAGGGGTCAACTGCGCCATCTGCTTGAGATCGGCACAAAACCCAACGTGGAGATTCGGGTCATCCCGTTCAGCGAGCAGGGATACACCGGAACCAGCAGCGGGGCGTTCACGCTCTACAGTTACCCAAATGAACTCGATCTCGACGTCGTGCAGGTGGAATACCTGGACGGAACCCTTTACCTGGAAGAGGAGAAAACTATTCGAAGGTACAGAGACTCGCTGGACCTGCTGCGATCGTCGATGCTGTCGACATCAAAGTCGAATGACCTGATCTCGGAAATCCGCCGAGAGCTTTGAGACGCGAAGAAAGTGAAATGATGCGGCACGACCTGCCGGAAGGTAAGTGGAAGAAGTCGTCCTACAGCGGAGCGCAGCAGGGGGACTGCCTGGAGGTACAGACGACGGAGGAGGGTCTCGTGGCTGCACGCGACAGCAAGTCTCCGCATCTGGGTGCCTTCGTGTTCGGCCCCGACCAGTGGGCGGCCTTCGTCGACGATGTAAAGAGCGGCCGCCTCGGGTGATCATGCGGACGGCAATCTGACGTCTGAGCGCAAGCGTGGCGAGTAGGTGCGCCGACAGCGTCCCTCCCCAAGGTCGGTGGGGAGGGACGCTGTATCTACTTTCCCTCTTTGACACCCAAGCCGCAACAAGCGAGCCTCCGCATCTCCGGCTCTTCTTGTTCCAGTTGGAGCCAGCCCAGCAACCCCCGGGCCCGGATCGCGCATACGCTCACTCATCACATTTATAGCGCGACTTCGGCCGCTCCCCGGAGTGGCCGGGAAAGAGACAGATCCGCTTCTGCGAAAACAGCGTCGGCAGTCCTACGGTTGCAGCCAGATAACCCCCCAGTGATCCGGTGAGGGTCGCTCCGATGTTGACGCTGAAGTGCCGCCAGCCGCTCACCAGTACCTGCTGCGCCTTGGTGGGGAAAGTGTCGTCGATGAGCGTGGTGATCACCGGCCGGACGGCGTCGTAAACCACACCGGTGAGGAGGGCGGCGGCGATGAGCCCCGTTGAGGGCTGCACGACGGCAGGTTAAGCTGCGAGCGCCCCAGCCTCGTCGTCAGATTATTGCGGGTGCGTCACCTGTCCCGCGCAGTGATCGCGAGAGGTATTGCGCTGCTTCCACCGCAATTGGTTTCGCATTCTCGGAGAGGCGTCCTCGATGACCTTCCCGATAGCTTTGGAGCCGAAACTCCTGATGAGGAAACCCAGCTAGCGAGTTCGGGAACTCGTGCTGCCTTGCGTTCTAGGGCGTACGAAGTGTGCCCCCTGGGAGCCGACACCTTGCGGATGAGTTGGAAGTTCTGCTGCTGGTAGTACTCGGCGAGAGCAGGGGAGGTGCAGTCTCGACGTACGCGGCTGATGCCTTCGCGTGCAGCGTGGTCGACGACCCAGTGGGCGATGACTGCGCCGAGCTTGCGGTGGCGTTCGGCAGGGTCTGTGACGGTGCCGTTGAGGTAGTAGGCGCTGTCGGCGGCCTCGGTCGTGGTCCAGGTCCAGGGCGCGGCGGTGCGAAGGATCGTGGTGCAGCCCAGGATCCGGTCGTCGTGTCCGGTGAGGACCCACATCTCGCTCGGGTGCCGTGTGCAGTTGCTGGCCAGCTCGTGGACGTGCTTTCCCCAGCTGTGCCAGTTCGGGAGCTGCTTGTCCTTCATCCAGTCGGAGCGGGCCTGGATCATCGCGGCGAGGCGGGGTTCGTCGTCCGGTGTGGCTGGTCGCATCGCGAGCATGCGGTCCGCTCCTGAGTGTGCTCGTCCACGAGCGGGTCAACAAGTTGGTGTGCTGGGCGGAACTTTAGAGGCCTACTGGCTGGTAGCTACAACTTTCCCTTCGGAGCACTTCGAAACTCTGAATGAAGCATGCCGGTACGTGGAGGGATGCCCGGAAAGCGGTCTCGGCCAGCGAAATCGCCTGCCGCCGGACTGGCCCGGCTGGCGTTCGTTCAGGCCGCGGTGGGCACGGTTCGGCGCAGTCCGTCGGCGAGGCGCTGGGCGAGGAGGGCGGCTTGAAGGGCGCCGGCCGGCCCGGGAGAGGTCTCGATCGCGCGGATGAATGCGGATCCGACGATGACCGCGTCGGCGTAGGAGCCGACGATCGCTGCCTGCTCTGGGGTGGAGACGCCGATGCCGACGCCGACGGGGAGGTGGGTGAGGGTGCGCAGGCGTTCGACGAAGGTGTGTAGGCCGGGGTGAAGGGGGCCTTGGCTGCCGGTGACGCTGGCCGTTGCGGGGGCGTAGACCATGCCGCTGGCAGCGGCGCATACGCGGGCCAGGCGTTGGTCGGTGGTGTTCGGGGCGACCACGAACACGGTATCCAGGCCGTGCTCTTGGGCCACGCGCAGCCAGTCGGTGGCCTCCTCGACGGGCAGGTCGGGGATGATGACGCCGGCCCCGCCGGCGGCAGCGAGTCGCTGGGCGAACCGGGCGGGTCCGTAGTGGTGGACGGGCTGCCAGTAGGTCATGACGACCAGCGCGGTGCGGGAGGCGGCGGCGAGTTCGCGCACGGTGGTGAAGAGGTGCTCGGTGCAGAATCCGGCCCGGAGTGCCTGTGCGGCGGCGTGCTGGATGACCGGTCCGTCCACGAGGGGGTCGGTGTACGGCAGGCCGATCTCGATCACGTCGGCGGTCGTCGCCAGGAGATGCAGGGCGTCGAGGCTCTGGCCGAGCGTGGGGTAGCCGGCGGGGAGGTAGGCAGCGAGGGCGGCCCGGCCTTGGCCGCGAGCGGTGGCCAACGCTTGCCCCAGACGCAACGCCGGAGCGTCGAGTGACGAAGGGGTGGGGTGCATGGTGCCCGTTCCTGAGGTTCGACCGCCCCGGTCGGCGGTGATCGGCCCGGGTTGGTGAAGCTGGCGATGGAGGCTGGCTGCAAGGTGGGAGCCGGGCTCCGGGTGTGGGTACGCCGATGGCGGCCCGGGGTCACAGTGGGCCGGGCCGCCATCGCGTCGTCCTGAGCCTGCACAAGGTGGCGGCTCAGGCGTGGGAGGGGCCGGGAGAGCTCGGGTCAGGTCGTCTCTGCTGGCCGGGTGTAGCGGTTAGTCCAGATGCACGGGCACGTTGATGTACTGGGCGGCGACCCAGCCCGTGCCCTTGTGCGCGCCGGACTTCACGGTGCCGTAGCCCCAGGCGCCGGGCTTGCCGTTGCGGCCCTGTTGCACAGCCAGTGGACGTCGGTACCCCGGGAGCTGGCTGGTGCCCGTGCGGAGGGCTTTGGGAGAGTCAGTTCGCAAAACCCCAGAAGTAAGCGCCGTACATCCAGCCGGTTCGGCCGGTGTTGGCGCCGCTGGTGACCTTGACCCGATACCACTGGTACCGGGAGCTGCCGTCCCACCAGAGGCAGTTGGAGGTGACTCGGGTTCCCTTGCTCAGGGTCCCGAGGGCCGCCGAACTGGTGGAGTGGTTCGACCGGAGTTTCACTGCGGTCGTCGTCTTGCCCTTCTGAGTCCAGGAGTTACACGAGGCCGCCGCTGCTTCTGGGGCGGTTGCCACGGCTCCTGTCAGTGTCGCCGCTGCGATTGCCGCTGCCGTGACGGCGCCGAGGATCTTGTTCTTTCTCATCGGATTAGCTCGCAGCGCGCCGGTGGTGGCCATGGTCGGGGCGTGGCGGGTGAGGGCGTTCATGTGCGGCTCTTCCT
Organism: Streptomyces sp. NPDC006265; assembly: GCF_040613555.1. Classification (NCBI taxonomy): domain Bacteria; kingdom Bacillati; phylum Actinomycetota; class Actinomycetes; order Kitasatosporales; family Streptomycetaceae; genus Streptomyces; species Streptomyces sp. NPDC006265. The sequence continues at coordinate 1,128 of NZ_JBEXSH010000002.1, read as the reverse complement.
GGTGTCGTCGGCCCGAATTCGCTCGCCGAACCTGCGCGGGGCCTCTGCGCCTCGGCACTGATGAGGTGCGGCGAAGGCGTGCGAAGAATGGTCCGGAACGCGATGTGTCTGTTTCCGGGTTCGATCTTCGTGCTGCGCAGAGAATTTGACCAGGCTCGGCTCATTGCGGAAAATCGCATGCCGGAATAGCGGGGTCAGGTGAGAGCTGTTCCGGTAATCGGTATTCAGGAAGAGTAATTACAGGAAGCGGCACTTCCGGGAATTCAGGACGGGGGTCAGGCCGCGGCGACGGAGACGGCCAGGGCCCCGATGACCATGTAGGGGCCGAAGGAGACGTGCGTGCGGCGGGCGCGGCCAGCCGCCATCCGCGCCACCTCCGAGACGGCGCCGACGACGAAGCCCGCAGCCGCTCCCCAGAACAGGATCGTCCAGCTGCTCCAGCCCAGGAGCGCGCCGACGGCCGGCGCGAACTTGACGACTCCGAGCCCCATCGCGCCGGTGAGCGCGATGAGGAGGAAGACGATGGTGAGCACGGCAGCGGCGGCCGCCGCGCGGCCCAGGCTCCCGGACTCGCCCGCCACCGCAGCAGCGGAAAGCAGGATGAGCGTTCCGCCGCAGGCGGGAAGGGTGAGGATGTCGGGGAGCCGCTGCACGGCGAGGTCGATCAGAGCCAGCGCGACGCCGCACGCGGCTACCCAGTACTGAGCGGCGGCGAACCAGCCGCTCGCCCCGCCCGCCGCGACGAGGGCGAACGCGATCGCGGCCGCCGCTTCCGGCGCAAGCGGGCGCGGTCCGATCCTTTCTGAGCACGCCGGACAGCGACCGGAGAAGGGCAGGAGCGGCAGCCGGCGGTCGAGGACGGCGCTGCCGCAGTGCGGACAGCTGCTGCGTGCGGCCGTAGGCGCCGGCACGGACCGGGCGAAGATCACGGGGCGCGCGGCAGCGCCGGCCAGGGCTCCGACGGCGGCGGTCAGGGCAACACTGAGGGCGGACAAGACGGACTCCTCGTTCACGGCCGGCCTCCCCGTGACGGGCCGGTCGGATTCGACCCTACGACCCCGCGCGAGTGCCCCTCCTCCGCGCTGCCGGGACGGCGGCCGGGCCGTGGACGTCGTGAGGCAGCAGGTC
>NZ_JBEXSH010000001.1:0-56768 GCF_040613555.1 Streptomyces sp. NPDC006265 | reverse complement strand
ACCACCTGGAGGAGAAGGGGCTGATCTGGCACTGAGCCAGCTCCGAGTCCGTGGGGGAGAGGGGGCACTCCCTCTCCCCTTCTTGTCTGCGCCCCTTCAGGAGATACCTCGTGTCTGACATCCAGCTCGGCCAGCCGTACGTGCTGACGGCGGACGGCGGCTACGGCAGCGGCGTGGGCTCGGTCCCACAGGGCGCCGTGGTGACGCCGTTTGAGATCGTCCCGCCCGGCACCGCGGGCGTCGGCTACAGCGTCGAGGACGTGGTCCTCGTCAGCTTCCAGGACACCGTCACCTTCCCCGGTACGACTGTTGACCGGACGCTAGCCATCGCGGTCAGCACCTTCGACGGCGCGTTCACCCTCCAGTCAGGTATGCCGGCCGAACCGGATGCGCCTGAGCAGCCTCAGGCACCGGACGATCCGTCGCCCGCGGGCGGTGCGTGATGGCCAGCGGCTACCTCACCCGGCACGCCTCCCATGCCCTTCTGACGTTTCTGACCGGGGGAGGGGAGTACAGCACCTCCGGCACTGACGCAGTGGCCGACAGGCTTCTGAAGATTCATCAGATGCGGCACTGGGGCAACGGAGACGCGAGCGCACCAGGCGCATGGGCGCCCAAGGCATACCTGCTCCATCTCCTGGACCAGGTCGACGCGCAGGGCTCGGCTGCGGTGCGCGCCACGGTGGCAGCGCTGCCGGACGACCCGATCGGGTCGGTGTATCTCGCGCTGTCCACGTCAGATCCGGGAGACGTCGCTACCGGTTTGCCGAACGAACTCCAGGCAGCCGGCTATCAGCGGCAGGCCGTGTCCTTGTCGGCCCCGAAGTTCAACGGACAGTTCGTCGTGCAGTCCGGAACACCAGCGCAGGTCAGCCTCACCACTAGCGCAGTCTTCGGGCCCTTCATTGACCCGACCGGATCAGGCGGTTCCGTGACGCACATGGCGCTCGTGACGGCTGCGACGGGTACCGACTACGCCGTGTTGGCCGTGTGGCCGCTGGACGTCTCGGTGACTGCCAGCCAGGGCGAGTCCCTGCTGGCGCAGTCCGGCTCTCTGACGATCAAGGTGGCCTGATGCCCGGCGGATACCTCACTCAGCTCGCTGCGCGGGCAACGCTCCAGTACCTGGCGTGCTCGTCCAGCGCCTCCCTCGTGCCGTCTACCACCCTGCTCAGGGCGTACATGATCAAGCTGTACCAGCAGCAGGGCCTATCGGGCTTGGCTGGCTACCTGCCGGTCGGGTTCCTGAACTCCTTCGCGACCCAGGCCAAGGCGGACACCAGCGGCACCTGGCTGACCGGGCTGACCAGTGGCCGCACGGACGGCACAGGGTCGATGTATCTGGCCCTGTTGACCAGCGATCCGGGGCGGCAGGCGACGAATGCCGACATGGCCGCCGTGGAGATCACGGCTACGGGCTACAGCCGTCAGGCCCTGCCCTTCTCGCTGGCTACATCCCCAGCCGGCGGAGGTTCGGGCGTCAGCAACACTGCTCCGGTCTTCTTCGGTCCCTTCACGGCTAACGGCGGAATGGGGGCGGTGGCGACTCACGCAGCTCTGGTCACTGTCCCGACCGGTACGAGTGGGGGCGTGATCGCGGTCTGGCAGCTGGATGAGCCCGTTTCCGCAGCGCAGAACGAGAACCTGATGCTGAGCACTTCGGGCTTGGCAGTGGGGCTGGACGCATGGCAGAGCTGACCCGAATCCTCACCCGGATGCGGTCCGAACTCGGCGACTTCGGAAGCGCCTTCCGCGACGTACTCGCCGGCACAGGCGAGTTGACCGACTACGACCTCAGCTCGGTCAACGTGACACTCTCGCGCGCAAGCCTCCTCAACGGCGCCGTCCTCACCGACCTGGACGCCGGCACCGACTACCAGGTCGACGGCCGTGAGGGGCGCATCACCCTTCTCGGCGAGCACGCCCCCCTCCCACTGGGCCAAACGCTGATTGTCGAGGGATCGGCCGCCGGCATGTTCACCGACGAGGAACTGACCCAGCACCTGCGGGACGCCGTCCTCCAGCATTGCCACAACCGTCACGTGACCGTGCGCTACCGCTCGGCCCACGGCTTCATACGTTACGCAGACGAGCCCCTGACGCTGGAGAACCTGCCGGATGTAGAGGAGCTGCCAATGGTGCTCCTTGCCGTGATCAACGCGCTCTGGGCGCTCGCTACCGACGCCTCCTCCGACGTCGATATCTCCACGGGCGAAGGCACTCACGTCAACCGCGGGCAGCGCTACACCCAGGTTCTGCACCAGATCTCGGTCATGACGGACCGGTACGAGGAACTGTGTCGACAGCTCAACATCGGCCTCTTCCGTATCGAGATGGCCACCCTGCGCCGGGTATCCCGTACCACCGGAAAGTTCGTGCCCATCTACGTGGATCGCGAGTACGACGACAACGCCTACCCCGAGCGCGTCCTGCCGCAGATCGACAAGCACGACGTTGACCCGTCCGGCATCCCGAACCCCACCTACAACGGGTGGGCCGCGTGAGCCGCGCCGACTGGAAGCGCGGTCGCTTCAGCGCCATCGAAGAAACCGAGCGCATCGACCAGGGGCTACGGGCCTGGCAGCGCCACGCGGGAGACGTCATCGCCTGGTGGCGCTTCAGCCACTCACGCTCCGCCGTCAACGACATCTACGACGAAGGGGACGAGGGCGGTCTGGCCTACGACGGGCCGTGGTCGGTCCCCTGCCTGCACGCCACCCACGTCGAGATGGGCGACCAGGAAGGCGACCGCGGCTTCTACACCGTCGACACGCTGGAGATCAGCGCCAGCTTCGCCCAGGTGCAGACGGCCGGCCTAACCCAGGCCGACATCCACAACGACCGCTACCTGCGGGACCGCATCGCCTACGACGGCCGGCTCTACCGCATCACCCAAATGTCCATCCTCGGGCAGATCCGCAGGCAGGACGTGATCGTGTCCATCACCGCCGTCGAGGTCAAGCCTGACGAGCTGACTGCGGACAGCGTCTTCGCCCAGTACATCCCCGCGCCAGGGGCCGGCAAGCGCTGAGCGGGACAGCACAGCAAGGAGCACCATGGTTGCCTACGCACGCCCCGACGCCTACGTCGAAGAGAGCCTGTCCACTTACGCCGAGCCCACCGGCACTCTGGCCGGTACGGACACGCTCACGGTCGAGCAGGCCGACGCGCGCTACGTCCCGATCGGTCGGCCGATCAGTCTGTCCATACCGCTCACGAGCGTTCCAGCGTTCTCCGTCCAGGTAGACAGCGACGCCACCGCCCGTCTTTCGATCACTCCTGACGCACTGATCGGCTTCGGCTCTGGAGCAGACGCGGCAGACGTGACCGTTCAACGTCTCGGGCCGGGAACACTTGGTGTCGGTGGTGCACTGGCCGTATCCAACGGTGCCCATATCACGGGGGACTTGGACGTCAGCGGGACGCTGAGTGTTGGGACGCTGAGCGTTGGGACCGGCGGCTCCCTGACCGCCCTCGGCTGGTTCAACGTACGGGATTACGGAGCCAAGGGGGACGGGGCAGCGGATGACCGGGCAGCCATCCAGGCAGCCATCAACGCTGCGTCGGCGGCGGGCGGGGGGACCGTCTACATTCCCGTGGGCACATACCTGCTTGGCGGGACGCTGAGCATCCCCGCAGGTGAAGGTCTCCAGATCATCGGCTCAGGCTGGAAGTCATCCCTCAAGGTCAAGGACGGGGCGAACAGCTACGCCCTCACTTTCCCCGGTGCCGATACGCGGATCAGCGTCCGCGATCTGACGATCGACGGTAACTGCACGGGACAGACCGCCGCTTCAGGAGGCATCTACGGCGCCGGGGCGGTTGCCTGCCACTTCGAGTACCTCCACTTCACCGCCTGCCGGGACGACGCTCTGTATCTCGGACCGCAGGCCGGTGGAGCATTCGGTCACAACAACAGGATCATCGGCTGTCTGTTCGACCAGTCCATGGCTGCAACCGGCCCCGGTCGCGGCATCCACATGGACAGCAGCGATGAAAATCAGGTTCTGGGTTGCGACTTTGAATACCTCGGCGGCGCCGGGGGTTCCGGAGCGACTGCCGCGGCGATGATTCTCGACCAGGCAGGTACGCAGTTCATCTCGGACTGCAACTTCGTGAACGGAGCCAACAACGCGGTCGGTGTCAGGGTCCAGGACGCTAAGTCCACGAAGATCATCGGCTGCAACTTCGACGGCCTTGCCGGCACCGCGATCTTCCTTGCAGCGCAGCGGTGCATCGTCGCGAGCAACACCATCTTCTCGCCGGGCATCGCAGGTACAGCGGGGCAGGCGTCCGGCATCCAGCTTGAGTACGGCACCGCTGACAACATCATCACCGATAACGTCATCACGTCCGCACCGGCCGCAGGCGTGTCACGAGGCGCCGTCCGTGAGGCGGCAGACGGCGGTTCTGGCCGCAACAACATCAGCCTCAACACCATCGTCACGGATGGCGCCTGGTCGTACGGTGCACTCGATCTCAGCGGAACGGGTTCGCAGGTTTTCGGGAACATCGGCGGCGGCGCCGGCTCGACGCTGCCCGGAGACCTGGCGGCGAGCGGTCACCTCATTGCGAACGTGGCTGGAAAGGGTGTCAGGGTCAAAGAAGGCGCCAACGCGACGATGGGGACGGTCACCCTTAACGGCACAACGGCGGTGACCATCGTCAACGGGTCGGTTACCGCGAACACCCGCATCTTCCTGACGATTCAGACGCCTGGCGGTACGCCCGCCTCCTCGTACGTCTCGGGCCGTACACCCGGCACGAACTTCCAGGTCAAGTCCACCGGGGCTGGCGATACGTCGATCGTCGCATGGCTGCTGGTAGAGCCCGCTTAAAATGGCTGGCCCATTCTCATGCCGTGTGGAACTCGCGTCAGGGGCTGTAACAGGTTTTCGTAATTCCTGTCATTCTGATCGCGGAGGAGCCATGACGTATTGATCGGAAGGCCAGCAATGCCCTGGATAGCGAATGAGGACGCTGCCATCAAAGCGAAGCTACAGGGCATAGTTGTCAACGACACAAACGCCCCTGTGGATGGCCTCCCGGTCGACGTTCGCTTTCGGCTTCCCGAAAATGAACTGGCGACCGCCACCTTCCCGCTCATCGTGATCGAACGCACGCGCGTCGAACCTGATCACCAAGCGGAACACCGAGGAACTGTCCAACTCGTCTACACACCTGAAGGCTACGACAGTGCCTCCTCCTACCTGGCGACCGACCCCATCCCGTACGTGTTCGAGTACCAGGTCACCGTCTACGCACGAAAGCAGCGGCACGCAGCGAACATCGTCCAAATGCTTTCCACAAGGGACTATCTACACCCGCGCTGGGCCTACCTGGAAGTACCTCAGGACGGAACAGTCCGGCGTCTCGAAGTCGCCGGCGGACCCGAATTCAACGAGGGTCGCGACTCGCAGGGAAAGCGTCTGTGGCAAGTCGATTACCTGCTCCATGTGAGCGCGGAGTTGCTCGACGAGATCGGCGTAATCCAGCCCGTTCAGACGGTCGAACTCACTACTCATCCCCTCGGCCAGTAGGCCCTGAAGGAGCTTCTCTCTATGGCGACTTTCCTGCGCCCCGGCATCTACGTGGACGAGACACTGGATGCAATAGCCAACCCGGTCTCCACCAATCCCGGTGAGGCCATCGCCGCGTTCGTCGGCGCCCATAACTTCGGTCCGGCCGTGCCCACGCTGATCACGTCCTGGTCCCAGTTCCAGCTCGTCTATGGCGGCTGGGGCACCGGCACCGACCTGCTGCCCTACGCGGTGTACTCCTTCTTCAACAACGGCGGGGCGAGGACGTACATCTGCCGGGCCATCCCGTCCGACTCGATCGCCGCGGCCGTCACGCTCAACGACCGCCAGAGCACTCCCGAGCCAGTCCTCACTCTCACGGCCAAGGCAGCTGGTGCGTTCGGCAACGAGGTCTACATCAGCGTCACCGACGCCAACACCGGCTCCGGTCGCTTCAACCTGCACGTCAAGGTCGGCGGCACCACCGACGCCTACATCGCCGACCGGTACAACGACGTCAGTCTCGACCCGGCGGATTCTCGCAACCTGGTCGCGATGATCAACTCACCGGTCAACGGATCCGCGTTCATCACCGCCGCCTACGTGGCCGCCGACGCCTACAGCGCGTCCATCAGCCCGGCCGTGCAGACCAACACGCCGCTGACGGGCGGCATCGACGGAACCGCCACCCCCGACTTGGTCGCCGCCACCAAGCAGCTTGAGGCGACCGGTGAGATCGTCAACATCAACCTGCCAGGCATCACCGACACCACGATCCTCAACAGCGTGATCACGTGGGCAGAGGACTACGGCTACGCCTTCGTCGTCGTGGACGTACCGCAGACCCCGTCCCTCGACGCGGCCACGGCTGTCACCAACTACGCCAAGCTCAGCCCGGCCGCCAGCTCCAGCACCAGCCCGCCGCCGCTGAAGTCCAGCTCGTATGTCGGCGTCTACGGTCCTTGGCTGGTCTCCGCCGACCCGGCCTCGGTCGCGGCCGGCGCCACCCGCATCCTGCCGCCCGGCGGCGCCGTATTGGGGCAGTTCGCCAAGACGGACACTCTCTACGGACCGCACCAATCGGCGGCCGGCACTCTCAGCCGCATAGGCGGCGTCTACTCCGCCGAGCTGCGTTTCACCAACGCCCAACTCGACAACCTCAACGCCTGGGGCATCAACATCGTGAGGCAGATTCCCCAGGCCGGCCTTTGCATCATGGGCGCGCGGACGCTCAAGAGTGGCTACCCCGACCGGTACGTCGCCGTTCGCCGGTTGCTCACCTACACCCGCAAGATCCTCGTCGATCTCACCCGCAGCGCTGTCTTCGCCCCCAACACCCCCGAGCTGTGGCATTCCATCGCTGCCACCATCACTCAGCAGCTCACCGCCCAGGCCCAGGCGGGCATGTTCGCCAGCGCGACCCCGGACGCGGCGTTCCAGGTGATCTGCGACGAGTCGAACAACACCTCGACCACGGTCGACAACGGTGAGGTGCACATCGACGTCGGAGTAGCCGTGGCACGGCCGGCCGAGTACATCGCGATCCACATCAGCCAGTACGACGGCGGCGCCACGGTGACCGAGGCCGCATAAGCAAGCCGAGGCCGGAACTTGGTCCGGCGCCCGCAATCCGCTGAATCACCACTCGGTCCCGACACGGTGCACTACCCGGCACTCCTCGTGCTACGGGAGTAGTGAATGGCAACCCTCAAGACGGTGTCGCAGAGCCAGAGCCTGGCCACGCGACAGACCGACCCATTGAGGTCGTTCAAGTTCCACGTTCAGATCAGCCAGGTCGGCAAGCTCTCTGCTGCCTATCCGAAGCTCGGCTTCATGAGCGTTTCGGGTCTCTCCGTGACCACGGACGTCATCGCCTACAGGGCTGGCGGGATGAACACGACCACTCAGAAGATGCCTCGAATTGACTGGGCCCTCACTGCGTAAGTAGTGAGTGAAAATCCCGAGAATTGCTGGAACGTCCTGATAGACCTCAGCGCCACAGCGTGGGGCGAAAGCCCGAGTGCGACGGCTCGAAAAGACTGAGGGTAGGGAAAATCAGCAGCCGAGCCCGCCTGGGAAACCGACGGGAAGGTTCAGAGACTATGTACGGGACACCCCTCAGGGGTGAAGATAGAGTCCGAACTGCGGTGAGAATCGCAGAGGCTGGCAGAAATGACCAGCCCGCTCCGGGAAACCGGAGAGGTAACAGAACTGGGTCAGAGCGACTTCAGCCCCGTAACCCTCTCCAAGGGAATGATGCCGGGCGACCAGAACCTCGTGAACTGGATGTACCAGCTCTTCGACGTCATGCAGGGCAACGGCTCCGGCAGCGATACCGGCACCGAATTCCGGGCGACGATCGACATCATGCTGATCGACCATCCGGTCACCAAGAACAAGGCCGCAGTGAAGGCGGTTTGGCGGCTGTACAACGCCTGGCCCACGTCGGTTGCCTTTGGTGACCTCGACGCCGGCAGCAATACATTCGCCGTTTCTCAGCTCACATTCGCGCACGAGGGCTGGGACTTCAAGATCGCCGATTCCTACGGCCCGAACAGCTACGCGCAAATCAAGTAATCCGCGATACGAGGAAACAACTCATGACCGAAATGCAGTACGACTGGACCTTCGACTCTCCCGCTGGTGGCCGGCAGGTCGACGTTCTCGGCGACACCGAGGCCGCGACCGCCGCCGTCCAGTCTCTTCTCACCGGCTCCACCGGGGAGCCGCCGGCCATCCCGGTACCCGCGGACTGCTTGGTGACCCTCCCCGCCGGCCTGTACCGGGACGACCAGATCATCACCGAAGCTGAGGTCCGTGAACTGACCGGTGCCGACGAGGAGGCGCTGGCCCGCGTCCGGTCCAATCCTCTGCGGATGCTGGAGACGCTCCTGGAGCTGGGCACCGTGCGCGTCGGTGATGTGCCGGCCACCTCCGACGTGCTCCCGCAGCTCCTGCTCGGTGACCGCGACGCCCTCGTCGTCGCCATCCGCCGCATAACGTTCGGCGACGAGATGGAGTTCTCCGGGATCGTCTGTGACCACTGCGGCGACGACTTCGCGGCGACCATCTCTCTCGGCGACCTCAAGTCCCAGACCGCAACATCCAGCCGGCTAACGGTCCCACTCCGCAAGGGCGGCTGCGCCATCGTCCGATACCCGACCGGCGCCGACCAGGCGGCCATGCTCGCCGACCCCAAGGCCACCGACGCCGAGCACAACTCCGTCCTCCTGTCGCGGTGCCTGATCGAGGTGCGCGACACGCAGGGCAACGTGACGCCCGGCAGCGCGAACCTGGTCAAGTCCCTCGGCATCGGCGACCTCCGCAGCATCCTCAGGCAACTCGCCGCAGCCCAGCCCGGCCCCCGCCTGCTGCAAACCACGATCGAGCACGAGGCGTGCGGTGGGGAGGTTCCGCTGCCGCTTTCGGTGGCGGACCTGTTTCGCGATTTCTGACGCCCGAGCTGCGCGGGCTGACTACACGACGCTCGCCTACGCCCACCCCGAGTGGCAACTCAGCGAGATCAAGCACCTGACCGTCCAGGAGCGCGAGTACTGGCGCGACCTGGCGGTCTGGGTCAAGGAACGAAGGGAGGCGGCGGCTGCCAGTGGCTGAAGACGAGATCAACCGGGGAGAGCCCAACTTCGGGGGCCGCCTCCTCGGCACCAACGGAATGCAGCGCGCAGCCGACAAGGTCGAGCGCGACATAGACAAGCTCGGCGCCAACGTCGCTGCCCTCAACCGCGCCCTCCAAGGCGCCATCAACTCGGCCACCCGAGGGGCGGCATTCCGGGGAATGCCCACGCAGGCATTCCCGGCGGCGAACCAGATCGCCCGTATCAACCCGGCCCCGATCTCCCACCCGCCAGCCAACACCGTCACTGCGGCCGGGGGAACCTTCACCCACCCCACGACAGGCCGGGTTTACTCAGGTCCCCTCGCCGAGCGACTTGCGTCCCGGTACCAGGCACAGGTGGAGGCCAACCAGAGCCTGTCAGCGGCGCGGGTGGTCCGGCAGGAGATGTTCAGCCAGCAGGCGAGGGCAGCCGCTCAGAGCTGGGGCTATCAGGACTACGGCCTATCGCAGCACATGTCCGCCACGCTGGCAGCGGCTCAGGCTCGGGAGGCTGGCCGACAGCAGCGCGCGAAGATGCGCGCCCAGATGCAGCAGCATTCCGCACAGCAACGCGCTGATCGCCAGCAGATGCTGCACCAGCAGGGCCTCGACGCACAGCAGAACTTCGCAGCCACCTACGGCGCGCAGGCGAACCAGCAATACCAGCAGAATATGTCCGCGTCGCAGGCTGCTGCTCAGGCTCGCGCGGCGGCGCGGCAGACTCGTCAGCAGAGCCGTGCCCCAGGCATCAACCCGGCCCTACTCGCGCGCGTGACACCTCAACGGGTGCAGCAGGCCCGGCAGGCGAACGCCGACGCCTACTACGGCAGCCTGTTCGACGATGCGATACACCAGCAGGACATCGCCAACAACGCGACCTGGGGTCTACGCGTCGGCCAGAGGATGTGGGCCTACAACCGCGTCACGGGTCTTTCCATCGCCAGGGTTGCCGGCAGCGGTGTCTACGCCTCGCGCAACGGCACGCTCATCAATATGGGACGGCAGCAGCGGAGCTACAGCACACCCCCGGCGGGCGGCTTCCCCAACCGCGTGTCCTTTGACGACCGCGGTTCCGTCACTCTGGGCGGCTCCGGCAACCCCTCCGCGACCGTGCCAGCCGACGAGAGCAGCAACGCAACAGACAACACACCTGCCGCCAAGCTCGGCAAGGGGGCGGTCAACGCCGTCTACCAGCAGGCCGTCAAATACGGCGACCGTATGAAGCCGCAGATGGAGGAGATGGACCGGTACACCAACTGGGCTTCCATCGCCTCTGGTGGCGCACCTTCCGGCTACGACAAGTGGGGCTGGAAGAACAAGATCCGCGACAACAGCTACGGCATGGTCGTCGCGAAGTCCACGGAAGACGCGAGTAACGCGAACTTCCTGCTGGACAAGAACTTCGGCCTGACGTACGGCACAACAGCCCAGACCGCCGCCCGCGGTAGCGCCTTCGGTGCCTCCTACGTCGCCGGCTTGGACGCTGAGACTGGCGCCAAGCTGTACTCCAGCCTCTACAACCCGCAGGCTTCACTGGCCGCACAGCGGCTGGGCTACGGCCGCACCATCGGCTCGGGCGGCAAGGCCGTCGGCATCGGAACGCTCGCCGACAGCGTCATGAAGCGCACTTTCGGGACGACTTCGATCTCGGCCAAGAAGTTCGCGGCTGCCACCGCCAGCGGCCAGGCGCTCGACTACAACATCGACCAGCTCGGGCAGGCGTCCGGCTGGGACGCCGACACGATCGACAACCTCAAGGAGTACATGAGGGGCCGCAACACCCTCTTGAAGAACTCCGGAATGACCTCAGGTGCGGCCGACAAGCTCATCGCGCAGGCGTCCCAGACCGGCAGCAAGGGTGACGCAGGCCGAAAGAAGCTCACCAAGTACGGCGTCTCGGAGAGCCTGGGGCAGACGAGGAAGACGTTCGAGGCTCAGGAGCGGCAGCATGACGCCGTCATGGGCGACTCGTTCGCCCACAACTTGGAGACCGCCACCAAGGCTGTGCAGAAGTTCGAGGGGGCCATCAACAGCGTCCTCGAACTGCCGGGTGTTAAGCAGGTTGTTGGCGCGTCTGGCGCATGGGCAACAGCCACCAAGAAGCCGGTAAACCAGATCAAGAGCCTGTGGAACTTCGGCAAGAGCCTTCTGCCCATCAACGTCGGTGGCGGAGCTTCGGCGAGCACTGGATCCACAGGCGGTGGTAGCGACAAGCCGACTGCGGCCACCGCCGGCCACGTTGCCGGTGGCAACGCGTCCCAGGCGATTCAGGCCGCGATCGGCCAGGTCGGCGTCCCCTATGTGTGGGGCGCTGAAGACCCCAAGCACGGCTTCGACTGCTCCGGTCTGACCTCCTGGGCCTACCGACAGGCCGGCATCAATCTTCCGCGTACCTCACAGCAGCAGATGAAGGTCGGCGTCGAGGTCGACAGGCAGCACATTCAGCCGGGCGACCTGCTCTTCCCCGAGCCGGGTCACGTGATGATGGCCATCGGGGGCGGCAAGCTCGTCGAGGCACCGCGCACCGGTCTGGATGTGCGCGTGCGCTCCTTCACCCTGGGCGAGATCAAGGAAGTCCGCCGCGTTGCCAGTTCGGTGGGTGCCTTGTCCAGCTACAACACGGACACCAAGCAGACGGACGACGAGGCCGGTGCCGGTAACGCCGGCTGGCACGGCGGCAGTGGTACCAGCGTTAGCCAGAACGAGGTTGACGCCCTCGCCGCCGCCTTTGCCGGCGGCGCTGGCTACTCCATGGGAGCGCGCACCAGCGGCACAGGGGGGTCAGCCAATGCCGACAGCGCCACCGCCGTAGCCAGCGCGCCCTCGAACCCCAAGGGCAACGTCGCGCTGGGCAAGAAGCTCGCGGCAAAGCGCGGCTGGACGGGCAAGGAATGGAACGCCCTCTACGAACTCTGGCAGCACGAGTCGAACTGGAACGAAAGGGCAGACAACCCGACGTCGGACGCGTATGGCATCCCGCAGTCGCTGCCCGGATCGAAGATGGCGTCCAAGGGCAAGGACTGGAGGACCAACCCCGCCACGCAGATCGAGTGGGGCTTGGACTACATCGCCGGCCGGCCGGACTACGGCAAGCCGTCCAAGGCTTGGGCACTGTGGCAGAAGCGCAACCCACACTGGTACGCCTCGGGTGCCTGGGAGATTCCTGCGGACCTGGACGCTCGCGTCCACAAGGGCGAGATGATCATTCCGGCTGCCAAGGCCGAAACGATCCGCCAGGCGCTCATCAAGGACTCTGTCAACGTCGTTTCGCCAGCCGGGGCCGCAGCCTCGGTCGCTTCCGGCAGTACTCGCGCTGGAGGCGGGGTCTCCCTGTCCTTCGCCCAGGGCGCCATTCAGGTCAACGTCAACGGTTCGATGTCGGAACGCGCTGCGTCCGATGCCGCCAAGAAGGTCGTCGACTACATCGCCGCGGACAACAGGATCAAGCAGTTGGGGGTTGGCGTCTGATGGCAGTCAAGGGAAACCCGAAGTTCGACAGCCGCATGACGTCCATTCCGCGGCTGGGAATTCAGCGCGGCGCGCAGACGTATTGGCGTGGAGCTATTGTGCGCGATACGCAACTCGTGGGCCCTTCAACCGGCACTGGATACCGCGTGGACTTCCTGTTCAACCCGGCCACGATCAGTATCAGTCACAGTGCCAGTCCAATGCTCACCGCGGACCAGCGCTCGACAGACGGAAACTACGTCGGAACATCTGGAATCGGTCAGCTCTCGTTCAGCTTGCTCTACGACCGTACGTACGAACTCACAGGCGGTTTCGGGAAGAGCGGTGTATCCACCGAAAGCGCAGAAGCTCGCGGTGTCCTCGCCGATGTGGACGCGCTCTACTACGTCACGGGCGTGTACGACGACACAGCAAAGGGCGCGAACGCTAAGCAGATCCAACCGATGCAGTCGAACCCCTGCACGTTCTACTTCGGCGGGCCAACGTCGAATGCGGCACTTTCGTACTACGGGTACGTATCGACCCTGAACATCGAATACACACATTTCACGAGCCAGATGGTTCCACAGCGCTGTGCAGTAGTTGTGGCGGTAGAGCTCATGCTCAAGGAGGGCTCATGATTTCGGCGAATTCACGGCACACCTCCAGCGCGACGGCCATCGTTACCGGAAGTGACGGGAAATCCCGTAATGTGATTCTCCCAGGAAGCTCAGGCGTGCTTTCCGTGACCGTGCGAATTTATACTTGGGCGGAGGGTGATCGGGCAGATCTGTTGGCTTATCGCAACTATGGGGACGCCTCCCAATGGTGGCGTATAGCGGACGTCAATCCGCAGATCATGGACTGGACGGAAGTCCCGACCGGAACGAGGATTAGGATCCCGAGTGTCTAGCAAGCAGCCGCTGCTCTCCCTGGAGACACCCGTCCTGACGGGGCGGAAGTGGGTGACGGACACCGTCATCAGGCAGGGAGAGGCGCTGCACGAAGTCGCCCAGATAACCGTCATCCACGAGGTCGCGCGCGGCTCCGCAAGCGGATCCGGATGGGCACTCGACGCCGCAGGCGTTCTGCCAGAGGGCGCACCTATTGCCCTCCGGTACGGAAACGCGTCGGTCACGAAGGTGTTCCACGGGTACGTGACGGCAGTGTCTGTGCATGGCGACGCGCTACCCCAGACAGCCGCCAGGACCATACAGGTGCCCGTCGTCTACACCTGCGTTGGCCCAACGTCGCTGATGCAGTCCCAGACCAACCGCATCTGGTCGTCAGCCACCGCCTCGTACATGGCTCGGACACTTGTGCGCGGGGCTGGGCTCCGGCCTCAGGTCCAGCGTGAGAGTCGCCTGTTCGACACCGTCCCGCAGCAGGCCACTTCGGACTTCACGTTCCTGCGGAACCTCGCCGACGAGGTTGGCTACCGACTCGCCCTGACCGGCGTCACCGTCGCCTTCACCGATCCCCTCGTCTCCCTACGCGAGAGTGGCGAGGAACGCCCGACCTTGCTATTCGCCAAGGGCAGCACTGACACAGTGAAGACCTGGGAGTCCACCGCGGGTCAACTCGATCCGCTCGGAGGGGTCCGAGCTCGTCGGGAGGGATATTCCTTCAACCGGGCCACAGGCGCCCTCGTTCGCGTCGTGTCCTCCGACACCCAGGACGCACCAGTTACCCAGTACAGCACCGGTAAGCCGTTCGCATCGCAGGCCGAGGCTGCCGAGATCCTGAGCGCGGAGACGCGCAAGGACACTCTGTGGGTGCACGCCAAGGCCACGGTCCTCGGGGATGCGCGGCTGCGCACAGGTACTGAGGTGGAGATGGACGGCGGCGCCCTCGGTCCCTCGGAAGGCGGTATCTGGATGATCCGCTCGGCGGTCCACCGCATATCCATCGCCCCCACCCGGCCAGCCAGCAGCGTCTACTGGACCGACGTCGAACTGGGGCGCAACCGAGTCGACGGCCTCGATCTGGTCGCCAAGTTGAACGTGGTCGACGCGGTCCAGGACGGAACTTCGCTGATCGACGGGCGCTGGCGCGCTCAACACGTAGGAGGGGTGTGACCGTGGCGCTGACCGCATCGAGCAGCGACGTTTACGCTGCCGTCATCACACATGCCCAGGACCCGCAGAATCTGGGGCGAGTACGTCTGCGCATTCCGCAGGTCTCAGGCGACTCCGTCACCGGCTGGGCCTACCCCACGGGGCCCGTCAGCAGGCAGTCAGCCGTTGGGGAGCGGGTCTGGGCAGCGTTCGATGGCGGCGGGACACGACTGGTGTACTGGACGGCTGAGCCCGGACTGGTTACGGGGGCTCAAATCGCCACAGGCGCCATCACTGGGGCGCACCTCGCCAATGGCGCTCTCGATGGTCTGACCGTCTCGGCGGACAACCCACTCCGCAGCAGCGACACCTGGGAAAATCCATCCCTCACCGCCGGCTGGGCTACCACGACCTCCTTCGGAGGAGTCACAGGAGTCCAGCCCCTTCAGTACCGGCGGGACGCCGACGGCAACCTTCACCTGTGTGGCGCCGTCATGCTCACCACCTCTGATGCTTCAGCATCGGCGTTCGAGGTGCCGGACGGCTACTACAACCCCAACTACCGCGTCGGTTATCCGGTCGTGGAGATGAAGGCTGACGGCACCTTCGCCACCGGCTGGGGCTACGTCAACGCCGCTGGAGTTGTGCACTTCGACAAGCCCGCTGGGTTCACCCGCAACGTGGGAGACGCCTTCTATGTGAACGCGCGGGTACACCTCGGCATCATCACCTAAGGACGGGGTCCCTTGGCCGACACATACTCCAACTACGCCGACCTCGCCGCGCATAAAACCATCGGCACGGACTACCTCATCTCCTCGCGCGCCGTCACCGGGGCACGAGGCGCTCACCTTGCCATCCACGGCGGCGCGATCGAGCCCCCCACCACCCAGCTCGCCGACTACTGTTCCTCCACTACCAACTCGTCCTTCTACTCATTCCAGGGCACCATGAGCAGCGGCAACTCGACGTTGCACATCCGCAGCACCCGCTTCGACGAGCCGACTGTCTTCCAGGTCCTGCGAACTGCGGAGTGGACCGTCTCCTGGCACGGCACCAGCGGCAGCGACCCCGTGACCTACCTCGGGGGCCTCGACACCGAACTCGGGGCCGCAGTCGAGGCTCGACTCACCGCAGCTGGCTTCACCGTCTCCGCACCGCCCCAGGCGATCGACGGCAACGACCCGCTAAACATCGCCAACCGCAACCTCCGCAGCCAGGGGGTACAACTCGAACTGAGCCGAGGACTGCGGGAGAGCTTTTACCTCGGCGCCGACTTGACACTGACTTCGATCGCCGACGCCTCCCGACGTACCGGTGTCTTCTATGCCTACGCAACTGCGGTAATGGCGGCCATAGCCCAGACGTGGCCACAGGGTCGTGCCGAAAGCGGGGCGACTCGTCAGCCAGTGGCTGGCACTGAGACCGTCACCAGCGTCGCGGGCTACCCCGGCGCCGGCACCGTCCAGATGCGCCTCCCTTTCCAACTCGACGCCATGGGCAGGGTGGCCGTCCTCACCGCCCCCGACAAGATGCTCGTCCAACGTACTCGTGCCGTGGTTGCCACAGTTCCCGGCGAGTACGTCGGCGAGCCGGCATTCGGTTCCGGCATCTCCGACGCGCTGTTCCGGCCCAGCGATCCGATCGCTCCCGCCATCATCAGCGACGCGGTACGCACGGCCATGGCGCGGTGGGAGCCCGACGCCGTCATCACCGCCATCAACCCTGTCGTCAACGACGACCAAGAGGGCATCGTGGATGTCGAGGTCGACGTTGCCCTCAGCAACACACCAGCCGTCGAGGCGGAGCAAACGGAGAGCGTCCGCATCATGCCCGGCGGACGTGTGCTCGGTGGCGCCCTCTAACACTCAGGCTTCGCCGCCTCATAAACTGACCTCCATACGGTGCACGAATTGGGACCCCTTCCGCTGTCCCATTTCAGGAGTAACGCACCGTGGCGGATCTGACTTCCAGCGCGCCGGCTATCGACTACACCTCGAAGGACTTTGAGGGCTTCCGGCAGTCCATGCTCGACCATGCCGCACGTGTCTACCCAGAGTGGTCCGGACGCAACACGGCGGACTTCGGTGTCCTGCTGGTGAACCTATTCGCCTACATGGGCGACATCCTGAGTTACTACCAGGATGCCGCGGCGAAGGAAGCGTTCCTCGAAACCGCGACCCAGCGGTCGTCAGTGCTCGCCCACGCGGCCACCCTTGGCTACACGCCGGCCGCAGCGGATTCAGCAACCGGAACGGTCACTTTCGTCACCGAGGCCACCCAGACAACCGATGTCATCATCCCTACCGGGACGCAGGTGACGACTGCGTTCATCACTTCCCTCGACGCACCACTGACGTTCGAGTTGGACGAAGCCGTCACAGTGCCAGCACAGGGTGGCAGCGTTACAGCCCGTGTCACAGAGGGCGCCACCGCGGGCTCTCAGAGCCTCACAATGAACGCCGGCACAGCGACCGAGACGCTCATCCTCGTCGACAGTCTGGGCACCTCAACGGGCACGGAAAATCAGGCACTCAGCCTGCCCTCCTCCCCGGCGTTGGTCGACAGCGTCCGTGTCTTCGTCGGCAGTGAGCCGCCTGTGGAGTGGCACGTCACCGAGAATCTTCTGACCGCGGGCCCTACCGACCATGTCTTCACCCTCAGCAGCTCCGACACGGGCGTGGTCACCATCACGTTCGGGGACGGCACCCTTGGAGCCATCCCCGACCTCGACGTACCCATCTCCGCCGCATACCGCGTTGGTGGGGGCGCACGTGGCAACATCGACGCCAACCAGATCATCGACATCTCGGTCGGCATAGCCGGCGTTTACATCGCCAGCTCCTCCGCCATGACGGGCGGCAGAGAAGTCGAAAGCACCGAGTCCATCCGTACGAACGCACCCAAGGCGTTTCGTGCACAGGACCGAGCGGTCACCCTGAGGGACTTCGAGGACCTGGCGCTGGCCGTCCCCGGCAACGCCAAGGCGAAGGCAGTCGGCGCCCATTACAGCTCCATCACCATCGCCGTCGTCGGAGCGGACAACGCCGTCCCCTCCGACGACCAGTTGACCGCCACGGCCCGCTACGTCCAGGACCGCACCCTGACGGGGGTCTACGTCGATGTCGTCCCCGGCACGCTGGTCGGCGTCAACATCGGCCTCAGCGCCGCCCCAGTGGTTCTCGGCATCTACAGCAACTTCCGGGCCTCGGAGGTCGTCCTCGCCGCGCAGAAAGCCTTGCAGGACCTGCTGTCCAGCCAGCGCAGCACTTTCGGACAGCGAATCCCGGCCTCCAAAATCTACGCCCTTCTCGACGCGATCCCCGGAGTGGAGTACGTGACCATCCCGCTCCTGGCCCGAGCCGATGGGCAACAGACCGGCGCCCAGGACATCATCTGCCGCGACTGGGAGATCCCTGTGGCCGGTCAGATCTACATCACCGCAGACGGCGGCCAGTGAGGACACCATGAGCAACGTCTACCCCAATGCGATTCGGACTTTCCCGACCCACCAAGACGGTCGGGACTTCGTGCTTGCTGCCGACGTCAACGAAATCCAGGACGAGCTGACGGGCGTCGAAACGGCCATCGGAACCAAGCCGCAGGTCTACACCAACGCCGCGGGCAAGCGCTTCGAGTACAAGGACGTCTCAGCCCGGCTCGACACCATGCAGCGCAACGGTGACGCCACCAGCGCCACGGTCAGCACACTGGTCGATGCCTCGAAGACGGGTTGGGCACTGCCCGTCTCCAGCTTCCGGGGAACTGGAACATCGATCCGTCCCACCGATGACCAGGTCCACCCCAACGACCCCAAGTCGGACTGGCATCCGGTCACCTGGAACCTGCCGCTCACGGACCCGCTCAAGCTATGCAAGAACAGTCCGCTGATCTCCTGCCCTCAGACCGGTTGGTGGATCATCGTCATCCGAGTGCTCGGGCAGATCGCCTCCGGGCCTACGAGCCTGGACCACTTCATGTGGTCGTCCATTCACCTGGAGGATCACGACAACTCGGTGGCCACGGCCTCCTCCACGTTGCCGCGTGGCACCAAGGGATACCACCGACACTCCCTCACCTACGCCGGCGAATGGTTTCAGGGTGAGCGACTTTCGCTGAACATCCGCCATGGCGACAGCCTGCGCGTTGACAACCGCAGCAAGTTCCCCAACCCGATACCCAACGTCACCGTCTGGGGCTGGGCAGGGCTGACGTACATCAGGGCGCTCCCCACAGGCTACGACGCCAGTCGCGTGGCCTGGGACATCGATCCCGTCTGACCGATCGACCAGCGAGGAGCACCCTGTGGCCACGTACGGCTACGACTACTACGGCAAGTCGCTCTATGGCGCGGACACCGCAGTCCAATACAGCGTCGAGCCCGTCACCGCGACGTCTGTCGCTCCGGGCCACATCCAGCTCACCTGGAGTGCCGCGTCCCAGAACGCGTGGAGCAGCCTGCGAATCGTCCGCAATGCCTTCGGCGTGCCCGCACATGGTGAGGACGGCACCACCATCGCGGAAATCCCTCAGAGCGCACCTGCACGGACTTGGAACGACATAGGACTGCCACCGGGGCGGGTCTTCTACTACGGCATCTTTCTCGGCGTGACGGACTGGTCGAGTACCACCACCTACACGACCGGCGACGTCGCCAACTACAACGGCATCAACTATGCGGCCGTCGCCAGTAGCACGGGCATCACGCCGGGAAGCAGCAGCGACTACTGGCAGCACGCCACCCTCGCGGAGCCGTGGGTACGGGCCGGCGCCACCGCAGGCTTGTCCGTCGCTGATCACGGCTACACCCTGCGGCTCTACCAGTCGATCCCACGGCCGTACCGCCTCGACACCAGTGAAGTCACCGGATACGAGGACGGCGTAACCAACCCCGACCTCTACAAGTTCCTGACCATCTTCGGCCACGAGCTCAACACCGTCTCCACCGAGATGCGGATCCTGCAAGACCTGCGCAGCATTGCGACGGCCCCAAACAGTTCCGTCAGTAGCCTTGCCCACCAGTTCGGCGTGACGACGGAGGTGAGCGACGAGCCCATCCGGCGCCGGTTGCACACCAGCAAAGCTGTCCGGCTGGCCAGAGAGCGGGGAACTGAGGACGGGATCGCCGACCTCATCAACACGCTCACCGGCTGGGACGTTGAAATCGGCGACAGCAGCAACCTGATGCTCAACCAGGATCAGGCGAACTGGGCCAATCCCAAGTACCCAGACTGGGACAAGGACCTCACCTACCAGGGTGGCGAGATCGTCGACCACGAGGGAGCCCTGTGGGCGGCCACCAAGTCGGTCAGCGCCTCGACCCGAGCCGACACCATGACGGTCGCCGCCAGCTCCGGCACCGTAACCAAGAACCCGCCCGGCACCTCCACCTCGACCGGTACGTGGATGTACAGCATCACCCCGTACCTGGTGCTCAGTGGAACGGTGAACAGCTACGTGACCGTCAACTTCACGGTCGGCGCAGACGGCACCTATGACCTGTCAGTCACCGGGATCGACGGCACGTCGTACGGACAGACCAAGTACTACATCGACAGCGCCGAAAGCAGCATCGGCACGGTCGACCACTACCTGGGAACATGGGCCGGCAAGCCGCGCGTGTGGCCCTCCACTCGGTATCTAGGCCGCTACACCCTTACGGCCGGCACACACACCTTCATGATCAAGGTCGTCGGCAAGAACGCCGCGGCCACCGGCTACAACGCTGGATTCAACTTCCTCACCCTTACCGGCACGGCCGACCCCTCACGAGGCCAGGAGCCCGTCGCTGCCAGCGGCTGGTGGACCAAGGTCACCGAGGCGTCCCGCATCGACGTCGGCAGCACCCTGACCAACCCCGTCACGCTGTCCCCGTCGACCTGGAGCCTGGTCAACCTCTCGACAGGCGCCTACCCAGCCGGCCTGAGCGTGGCCGCTGGCCTCGCCGCCGTGACCGGTACCACCACAGACAACAACGCCGGCACGATCACCAACCAGGGCACCGCGGCGGCCAATCTGGGCGTTCGCTCGATCGGCACCCCCGTGGCCAGGACCTGGTCGTCGAGCACCATCTACGTTCTCGACAACCTCGTCCGGGACTCCGGCGGAACGGTCTGGCGGGCGCTCGGCAAAAACCAGAACGTCCGGCCCGGCACCGATCGCAACACGTGGGAAATCGCCGACACCCAGGGCAACAGCCCCCTGCCGATGACGGACATGGTGCGCCAGTGGGGCGTCCCGCTGAAGCGGATTCCCCAATGGAGCCCGCAGGTCGGCTACGTAGCCGGCGACCGAGTCGCCTACAACAACTTCGCCTACGTGGCCCGCGTCGACTGCCAGAACAAGAAGCCGGACGGCGACGCCGCAGACAACACCTACTGGTCATTCGCCGGCTCGGCGCAACAGAGCTGGACCGTATCCGCATACACCAAGCTGCTCGCTGGGACCACCAGCAGCACTGCACGCGCCTATGTCGACTGGTACGACGCCCAGGGCCACCTGATCACGACCATCTCGGACGGCTCCCCGTACTCCCAGGGATTCTTCCAGCGCTTCAACGAACCGAACTCCAGCCTCAACGGAGACCGCAGCTACTCCACCAACTGGTCAGACACCAGCGCTTGGACCACGAGCGGGACCTGGGTCGTCTCCGACGGCATGCTGTCTCCGATCACGCCGAGCACCACGCCATACAAGGTGTGGGCACTGACCTCGATCCCGTGGGGCACGCCCATCGGCGATCTGCGCTTCTACCTGACCTTCATGAGCAGGCCGCGCCTCGGCACGGGAGCGGAGCACGGAGTCATCTTCCGCTCGGACAGCGCAGCCACCAGTTTCTGGATGGCCTCGCGCACCCGGCTGACGAAGACGGTCAACGGCACCGTCACCGTCATGGCGACCTGGCCAGAGATCCCGGACGGCGGTCGCATCTACGTCCACCACGCCGCCAGCCTCATTGAGGTCTACCAGTACACCGCTCCTGGTGTCGCGCCCAAGAAGCTCGCCTCGGTCGCCCAGGCCACCCCGGACGGCGCCCTCTTCGGCCTTCTCGAAAGGAGCCTGTGATGGCCCCAGCCCTGTCCAGCCAGCCGATTCAGGCGACCACTTCGACCACGGGCAGCGACCCCGTCACCCAGTACTCCACCCACATCAGCGGTACAGCCACCAGCGAATCCAGCGGTAGGGCGAGCATCACCACCCTCAAGCCGGCCGGCGGCTTCGCCGACCTCGGCGTCGCCAACCCGTCCTCGGTAGACCCAGGAATGTCCTGGGTCGGCGGTTCGGACATGCCGTCCACCCTGAACACAAGCTGGCAGCGGATGAGCATCACGGCAACTGCGCCCATCGACTACAACCGCGGTGAGGCCGGGAAGCTCTGGAACGGGGCCGCCTACGCGAGCGTCGGATTGCGCTACGACAACCTGTCGGCCTCCAGCATCGTCGCCTTCGACCGGGTCCAGTTCGGGAAGGCCCCCTCGGGCAACCTGCTGGACCGCTCGGCCGCTTTCCACGACGACCACATGTGCTACGAGTCGTACAACGGCACCATCGCCACCCGCACTCGGGAACGGGCCATGGTCGGCGACTTCTCCGCCAAGTCGACCATCCTCTACATTCCCAGCAGCTCAACAGGCTGGGCGCTGGACCCGCACACCGATGCCCTCGCCCCGCTGAAGGCCGGCGGTGGAAGGATCACCGCCCGCGTCTCGGTGTCCACTGACGTCTCCCGAACCTGGCGCGTTTGGGTGCGCTGCTACGACGCCAACTACAGCCTGGTCTACGACGGGCTGTCCTCGGCACCCGACAACACGAGCCAGCCAAACGGCATCTGGTCCACCGCCCAGCTCAGCGTCACCGCACCCAGCACGGCTCGGTACGTGTGCGTAACTCCGTTCGTGTACTACGGGAATTCCGCGCCGCAGATCGGCTGGTACTTCTACTCCGACGCGCACTACATTTCCTACGAATCCCGAGATCCGGCCTACCGAGTACCTGACTGGCAGGCCCCGAGAAATCTGAACATCCGGGTCAAGCCCAAACGCGTCAACCTCGTCAGCAACCCTGGATTCAATTCCGCAGGCTCGCGCTGGGGATATCACGGCGCATCTGGGGTCACGAACACATTCGCCAGGGACAGTGCCACGGGAAGAACTAAAGCGGGCTCGCTGAAGTTCCAGTGTCCCAATGGGGGCACGCCCCCTTCGCAGGTAGGTATTGCCACACTCGGTGGCATCAATCCCAGCAGCAAGGGCGGAGACCTGCTGAAGACGGGAGTGCCCCACACGATCTCGGCGTGGGTCAACGTTCCATCAGGCTATCCGCCCGTCAGCGTTGCTGCCTGGGATCCACTGGCGGCTGTGTTCCGCTATGGCCCTGACACCGACTGGGTCAAGGCAAACCGCCCCGAGCTGGTCGACGGTGACTGGGTGCGCGTCTACTACACGTGGACCCCGCCGGCTACCAGCACCCGCCAGATCTATGCCGGCGTCCTGGTTCCCAAGGCGGCATACCTGGCCAGCAGCAACGGAATCGCTTTCTGGATGGATGACGTACTGGTGGAAGAGGGCACGGAACTGGGCGACTACTTCGACGGATCCGACCCTTCCGCCGATTACCTGTGGCAGGGAACTGCCGATTCTTCGAAAAGTCTTTACTTTCCCGGAAGAGCGCGCCACGCGCAGCGCCTAACGGAAGTTCTCCGGGACAATGTTCCGTGGGGCACAACGTTCAGTCTCCTCTTCTCCTAGAAATTCCGGAGTGTCAATGGACAAGGTAAATCTCGTCAACCTCATGGTCGGCGGTGTTCTTCCGCTGCTGGTCGCTTTCGTCTCGAAGGAGACCTGGGCCGGCTGGGTCAAGGGCGCCATCCTCGCCGCGCTGTCCGCGGTCGGAGGTCTGGGCACCGAGTACGTGTCGGAACCCTCGGCCTTCGACCTGAACATCGCCGGCTGGAGTGCTGCGACGGCCTTCGTGTTCGGTGTCGCCGCGCACTACGGCATCTACAAGGGCACCACGCTTCAGGAGCTGCTCGCCAAGGCCCTCTACAAGGCGCCGATCCCGGCGGGCGCCGACGGCTGATTCACCGCACGCTCCTCCGAGCCCGTCCCGCATCCGGGGCGGGCTCGATCCATGTTGGCCAACTTGTTGTTCAACTTGTACGTTAAGATGTTCCACAAGTCATGATCTTCGGCGCGTCCGCCCGGACGGCGCGACGTGCCCGTACAAGGAGCACACTTGGCCACCATTCACATCGCTGTCGCCGGGGCCGGTCCCGTCGAGCGGGGCACCATCGACGAACTCCTCGACGACTGGCTCGGGATCGACGCCAACGGCAAACCCACCACCGACGAAGAAGTTGCCCTCGTCATCCCAGCCGCCGCCGAGCACGTCACCCCCGCGGTAAAGGCCGTCTACAACTGGTCCGGGAACGTCGACCCCGAGATCCCATACACCGCAGTCGTCGCCCAGACCCTTGACAAGGCGTCCAAGGTCATCCGCGACAACGCTGAGAGCGCAGTCGCCGCACGAGACGAAGACGTCTACACCGTCCTCGGCCGCACCCTCGCCGAGCGCGACGGAGACCGGTACCTGCTCGTGGCCGGCGACGAGGGCGACGACGAACTGAGCGACCTGGTCGGCTACGCACTCGACGAGGACATCACCGTCCTCGACCTGCGCGACGCGCTGAAGCAGATCACCCCGCCGGAGGCCGAGGAATCGGACGAGACCGACGCCGCTGAGGACTCCCAGGAGGAGGCGGAGCCGGAGGCCGACGAGGAGCCGTGCAAGGGCGGCACCCAGACCCTCGTCCCCCTCCCCGAGCAGCCGTCGGCCGCCGAACCGGAGGAGACGCTGGAAGAGGACGTCGCTGCGGCGCACCGGGAGACCACGGTCGCCGCGCCCGTCGGTACGGGGGACGTGGTCGACGTCCTGGAGGCGATCGTCAAGCACCTCCGCCTGATCGACGAGTCCAACGCCGCCGCCAACCTCGCCGAGGTCCGCTACCGCCCCATCACCGCGCTGGCCATGAAGGGGCTGGAGAAGGCCAAACTCACGGCCGTGCGCGGGGCCGAGCCGACCAACGCGGCGCCGGACGGCGATCCGGCCGCCCCGGAGGCGGAGAAGCCGGCGAAGGGCTCCTCCGGCAGGGTCCGCAAGGAGTGGCTCAACCCCAAGACCAACGAGTGGGAGCCCCTGCGCGGCCGGCCGCGCAAGAACGTCGAGATCCGCGAAGTCGCGGCCTGACCCAGCCAGCCAGCGGGGCGGTGCCAGCCGCCCCGCTTTCCCACGTCCACTTCCTGCGAGGTGACCAGATGAGCCACGACGACTACCCGGACGGGACGCTCCAGGGCTGGGCCAACACCCCCGTGAGCATCCCGCGTGAGGTCGCCACCACCACGCGCATCTCCTGCGGAGCGCGCGGCCTGTACGTCTACCTGCTGACCCGCGAGGACGGAGCGGAGATGACGCCCGCGGCCGTCGCAGGAGAGCTGAACGAGAGCCTGCCCAAGGTCAACGGCTGGTGGGTCGAGCTGAAGTCCGCCGGCCTGATCACCTCTGCGGGTGGCCGGTGACCCAGGATCAGCAGCAGGACCGTCTCAAGGCCCACGAGCTGTGGGTGCAGACCCCGCACGTCTTCATCCTCGACCACAGCATCTCCGACGCCGCGTTCCGGCTCGGCTGCCTGCTGGCCAAGTACGCCGGCAGGAACGGGTGCGCCTTCCCCAAGCAGGAGACGTTGGCGAAGGACCTCGGGTGGTCCCTGCGTACCGTCTCCCGGCGCGTCACCGAGCTGCGCGAGAGCGGCTGGCTGCGCACCGAGCGGCGCTGGCCTGGGGGCCCTTGCAACTACTACCTGGCCAGCCCCGAGGAGATGGGTTACGCCAAATCTGGCGTAGGGGTCACGCCAAAAGTGGCGCAACAAGAAGGAGATTCAAAGAATCTCCTTCCTTCGGAAGGGCCGAACGCTCCGCGCACGGCGCCGCGTAAGCCGTCCCGGCGAGCCGAGGAGCAGCGGCGGGCGGCCGAGGAGGACGCGTACGACCCGGCCAAGGCAATGGGCCTGTGGGACGACGAGAGCGACCCGGAGCAGCCCCGCGTGGCTTGGGGTGCCGGCCGGCGCGAGAGGACGGGCGGGAGGCGCCAGCCCGGCCCTGACACCGGTCCTGGCCTCGCCCGGCACTGGCGGGAGACCGTCGGCGCCCAGCCGTGGGCCTTCGGTATCGAGAGCAACCTCAAGGCGCTGGCCAGCCACTTCGTGAAGCTGAAGGCCGCCGGCCTGACGCCCGAGGAGCTGCGCGACATGAGCGCGCTGTACGCCGCCACGGAGGGCCTGCGTAACCCGCGTGCGCTCGCCTGGCAGGACTTCATCGGCAAGCGTGCGCTGCTGATCGACATGGTCCGCAAGGCGCGCGAAGCGACGGCCATGCAGGAGCGGCCGGATGAGGTCTACGACGGCTGGGACAAGTCGGCCGACGTGAAGCCGGCTGACGACTGGAGCTGGTGACGAACAACTTGTTATTCAAGTTGTTCCACAAGATGTGATTCAATGAGGTCCTCGCACCACCCCTGAGGAGGAGGACCGTGCAGACCGCCGAGGCACCGGCCAGGGACATGAGCCTGGTCTGGAAGACCGCCAAGATTCCCGTGCAGCACTGGGGCCTGGGCATCGACTCACTGACCCGGCTTCAACCCCGCGTCCGCCAGACCGTCGAGGACTTCGTCGCCACTTGGCGGGAGCGACACATCCCGGCCGACGCGACGATGGCCGACATCCCGGAAGACCGCAGCCGGATCGGCAAGGGGTTGCTTCTCTTCGGCAACGCCGGCACGGGCAAGACGACCACGGCGTGCGCGGTACTCGCGGCCATCCGCCAGCAGTACCCCGGCGCCGCCGGCCGCATCCTGTTCGTTCCGTTCGCCGACTACGTCCAGGCCCTGATCGAGCACCGCAACTGGCGCGACCTCTACCAGGCGACCGGCGACGAGTTCGCCCGCGAGAAGTTCATGGCCCTTCAGAAGATCCTGGACAAGGTCCTCACCTGGCCTCTGGTCGTCCTCGACGACATGGGCAAGGAACACCACACCGCCTCCGGCTACGCGGCCGACGTATTCGACGCCCTGATCCGCGGCCGCTACCGCAATGCCCTGCCGACGATCCTCACCAGCAACAACAAGCCCGGCGACTGGGACAAGGTCTACAACGCCTCCATGCAGAGCTTCCTGTCAGAGGCGTGCGAGGTCGTGCCCATGACTGGAGAGGACCTCCGCCGTGCATAAGCACGTGGTCATGTTCAGCAGCGGCGCTGGCTCCTGGGCAGCGGCCCGGCGCGTCGTCGAACAGCACGGCAACGAGAACCTCTACCTGGTCTTCTCCGACGTCAAGGGCAACAACTCCAGCCCGCACGCCGGCGAAGACAAGGACAACTACCGCTTCCTGCGACAATCCGCATGGGACCTCGGCGGTCAGCTCGTCTGGCTGACCGAAGGCCGCGACATCTGGCAGGTCTTCCGGGACGACCGCTTCCTCGGCAACACCCGCCTGGCCAATTGCTCCAAGTTCCTCAAGCAGCGGCCGGCGCGTGAGTGGCTCGACGCCAACTGCGACCCAGAAGAGACCACGGTCTACGTCGGCATCGACTGGAGCGAGGCGCACCGCCTTCCGGCCATCGTGCGCTCCTACCAGCCCTACGCGGCCGTTGCCCCGCTCTGCGAGCCGCCCTACCTGGACAAGGACGAAATCCTGGAGCAGCTCCGGGAGCGCGGGATCAAGCCGCCCCGGCTCTACGACATGAACTTCGCTCACGCCAACTGCGGAGGCTTCTGCGTCCGTTCCGGCCAGGCCCAGTTCAAGAACCTCCTGAAGGTCATGCCCGAGCGCTACGCCTACCACGAGCAGCAAGAGCAGGACCTTCGGAACTACCTCGGCAAGGACGTCGCGATCCTCCGGGACCGGCGAGGCGGCACGACCAAGCCCCTGACGCTCCAGGAGTTCCGCGAGCGCGTCGAGACCGCGCAGATCAACGTCGATCCGTACGACATCGGCGGCTGCGGCTGCTTCGTCGAGGAAGAGAGCGCCGCGTGACACACGCCTGCACCTACGAGCACAGCTTCGAACTGCCGGCCTGGCTGCCGCGCCGCCAGGTGCGCCACATCGAACGCTCCGGCCTCGCGGTGATCCTCACCCAGATGCGCCTGGACGGCGTCGAGCCGGACTGGTCGACCTTCCGACTTCACGTCGAGTGGCCGAGACGCACCGGAAAGACGGTCCTGATCAACACCATCATCGCGGCCCTGAAGGGGGAAAACCAGTGACGACGGCGGTCCTGTCGCACGAGCACAAGCTGCTGTGCAAGGTCATCCAGACCGGTGACATCACGTCGGTCCTCAACGCCAAGATCAAGCCTCGGCACATCACCAACGGTGAGATCCGGCGCGTGTTCGAGGACATGATCGCCTTCAACGCCGAGTACGGCATGACGCCCACACTCGACGCGGTCCTCGCTGACCACCCCACCTTCGAGGTATCCCAGGTCGACGAGCCGCTCGACTACCTCATCGACCGCATCCGCGACCGTCGCCGCACCGCTCTGACCGAGCGCGGTCTCAACGCGGCCGTCGAGGCGCTGGTGTCCCAGGGCGACACCGACCACGCGCTCGACATCGTGCGCGCCCTGATCAGCAAGGTCGCCGAAGACACCCCCATCGGCAACGACTTCAACTGGGCGAAGACTGTTGACGACCGACTCGCCACCTACCGCTCCTACGCCGAGCGGGAGGAAGGGGAGCTGATAGGTCTTCCGACCGGATTCCCGTCGCTCGACAGGCTCACCCTCGGCCTCCAGGCCGGCCAGATGGTCACCCTTACCGGTCTGGAGAAGAGCAACAAGACCACGACCCTTCTGGCCATCACCCGAGCCATGCACGCCGTCGGTGCCCGCCCGCTGCTCTTCTCCTTCGAAATGTCCGCCATGGAAATCTCCGAGCGACTGGACGCCTTCCTCGCCGGCATCAGCCAGCGCAAGCTCCGAGCCGGCGAACTCAACGAACTGGAGTGGAAGAAGCTGGAGAAGGCGCTGAAGAAGCTGGAAGGGATGGGCGACTACATCATCGCCGAGGACCCCTCAGCCCGAATGACCCTCGACAACGTCCAGGCCAAGATCGACGAGTACAAGCCCGACGCGGTCATCATCGACGGCGCCTACTTCTTCGTGGACTCCGTAAGCGGCGAGCAGCAGACCCCGCTCGCCATGACCAACATCAGCCGTGGCATCAAGAGGATGGCAGCTCGTAACGGCCTGCCGTTCGTCGTCACCACGCAGGCACTTCGCAGCAAGCTCGGCGCCAACGGCCTCAACTCCGGCTCCATGGGCTACACGTCCGCCTTCGCGCAGGACGCCACCCTCGCGCTCGGCGTCGAGCAGACCGACGACCCCATGTTCTACAAGCTCAAGGTCTTGGCCGGCCGCAACGTCCCCAAGGACGAGTGGTTCGTCAAGCTCGACTGGGACGCCGGCTCCCTAATCGAGCAGGACGGCGACCCCTTCGGCGAGGAGGTGGACGACGATGTCCCGGCGTACGCGGGCTGGTAACAACGACATCTTCGACGCTCCCATCCCTGGCGACGTCCTCTCGGCACTAGGCAAGCTGGGCATCGAGATCGTGGGGGAGGACTCGGAGAACTGGCGGATCCCCTGCCCGGCACATGAACGCCGGAAGGGGAAGGAAGACCAGAACCCTTCCTGCTACGTGCACAAGGACACGGGCGTCTTCCTGTGCTTCTCCTGCGACTTCCGCGGGCCCTTCGTCCGCCTGGTCGCCGAGGTTCGTGAGAAGGGGGAAGACGACGCCGGGCAGTGGGTGAGCGAACAGGGGGTCATCGACCGTGCCGTGCGTCTCCTGGCCGGCGAGACCTACGCCAAGAAGCGCGAGATCGAGGAGATCGGCGAGTCGCACCTGGCCCTGTTCACCGAGCCGCCGGACAAGTCCCTGGCGTCCAAGGGCATCACCGCTGAAGCAGCCCGCCGCTTTGAGATCCTCTGGGACCCCCAGCGGAAGTACTGGATCTTCCCAGTCCGCGACCAGCACGGAAAGCTCCTGGGGTGGCAGGAGAAGAGCAAGGGGTACTTCCGGAACTATCCAGACGGCATGCAGAAGGGCGACTCGCTCTTCGGCCTCCAGGCCCTCGACGGTGAAGAAGGCGTGCTCGTCGAGTCGCCCATCGACACCGCAGTGCTCTGGACCGCCGGCATCCCCGGAGGACTCGCGAGCTATGGCGCCATCCTCACGCCCCGTCAGTTCCGCATCATCGGCGGTCGCCTCAGCCGCCTGGTCGACGCTCACGACAACGACCACGACGGCAAGCGAGAGCGTCGCACGGTCTTCAACCACTTCCACGGCACCGGCCTGCTGGTCAGGTACTTCGACTACGGCGACCTGGCCGTCAAAGACCCCGGCGAGATGACACCCGAGCAGAACAGGGCCGCGTACGAGGGCTCCTACCACCCGATGATGCGCCGCCTGTCCAGCTTCGGGAGGCGCTGATGTTCACCGGATTGCTGCACCCCTACCAAGCCGACGACGTCGACCGCATCGTCGAGCGCGGATCCATGCTCGCCGCCTACGGCATGGGCACCGGCAAGACCGTGATGGCCATCGCCGCGGCCGAGATGCTCATGGACACCGACAAGCACATCACGTGCATGGTCGTCGTGCCGGCCGCCCTGAAGTGGCAGTGGGCTGAGCGCATCGCCCAGTTCACCGACGTCGACACCAAGAAGCGCGCCGTGGGCAAGGCACACATCGTCGTGCCGGCCGACCACCACTGCACTGTGATCGACGGAACACCGGAACAGAAGAAGCGCCAGTTCGCGTACATCAGGGAACACCAGCCGGACTACGTCGTCACCGCCTACGAGAACCTCGTCCACGACTGGACGGACATGCGGAAGATCAAGCCCGGCATCGTCGTCGCCGACGAGGCGTCCCTGATCAAGACCTTCAACGCCGAGCGCACCCGGAAGATCAAGCGCATCAAGTCCGAGCACCGCATCGGCCTGACCGGAACGGTCATGGACAACGGCAACCCGGAAGAGCTGTTCAGCATCTTCGAGTGGGTCGATCGGGAAGTGCTGGGGCCCTGGGAGTACTTCGACCCCGCCTTCATCGTCCGCAGCAAGGGGAAGGGAAGGACAGGCTTCCCCGTGGCATACAAGAACCTTCCCCTTCTGCACCAGAAGGCATCCACCGCCATGGTCCGGAAGACCCGTGAGGACCCCGACGTAGCGAAGTACATGCCGAAGGTCGAGCGCAGCAGCGTGCTCGTCGACCTGGACCAGGTCACCGCGAGGGTCTATCGACGCATCGCCAAAGACACCCTGTTCGAGCTGTCCAAGGCGGCTGGCCATGGCTCTGGCAGCATCGACCTGGCCGCGCTGTACTCAGGCAAGGCCAAGCCCACCGAGGACACCGCGCAGGGGCGCGTGATGGGTCGCCTGCTGTCCCTGCACATGCTGGTGAACCACCCCGGCCTCATCCGCGACAGCGCCGCGCGCTACGTGGCCGGCAAGGGCGGCAGCAGGTACTGCCTCAGCCTTGTGGACTCGGGGGCGCTCGACGGCCTGGACCACTCACCCAAGCTGGAGGAACTGACCCGCCTTCTGCGGAAGGAACTGATGCGGGACGGCGAACTGAAGATCGTCGTCTTCTCGTTCTTCAAGGGGATGCTCAAGCTGATCGCCGAGGCGATGTCGCAGTACCGGTCGGTGATGTTCACGGGAGACCACAGCACCATCAAGAAGGCAGAAGCCAAGGCGCTCTTCTCCTACCAGGAAGACGTACGGCTCTTCCTGGCTTCCGGTGCCGGCGGGTACGGGCTCGACCTTCCGGAAGCCCGCATCCTGATCAACTACGACCAGCGAGACTCGGCCGGCGCGCAGGACCAGCAAGACACCCGCCACGTCCGCGCCTCAAGCCGGCACGAGACGGTCCAGGTGATCGACTTCATGGCGACCGACACGGTGGAGGAACGGCGCAGCCAGCGCCGCCAGTTCAAGACCCGCACCACCTCGGCCATCCTCGACGGCCGTGGGGCCGACGCAGACGGCCGGGTGGTCAACGACGTGGAGACGCTCCGGGAGAACCTGGAGCGATCACTGCGTCAGCTTTCGCCGGCTGCCTGACCCTGCGCCTCCAGGGCAGCCAGAGCCCGCTGGTACCACTCGTCGGGCACCAATGCGGCCACACGCTTGCCGTGCCGGGTGATGACGGTGACCTGCCCGTCCTGCACGGCGGCGTCGATGTGGTCACGCAGATTGTCGCGCGCCTGCTGCACGCCAACGGTCTCGGTCTTCCCCATGTCGGTAGCGTACCGGTCTGGCAGTTCTGTAAGGTCTGTAAGGTCTGGTAGTCGATCAGCCTTCAGACGACACATTCACGCACACGAAAGACGGCCCTGGGCGCGCACCCAGAGCCGTCGAGTCAGGAGATCAGACCTCCCATGCGAAACCCTATCCGTCGCAAGTGGGCTGCCGCGAGCAAGCCGACAAAGCCAGCCGCGGACCACACCGGCCGCATCCCCGGTGAGCGCTTCACCGTCTACTTCGTCATGACCGGTGCCGTGGCCGCCATCCTCCTGGCCTTCGGCTTCGACTTCGGTAACGTGTGGGCGCTCGCCGACCGTCTCGGTGTGCCGGCCGAGGTGCAGCCTCTGACCGCGCCGGCCGTGACCATCAGCTACCTGGCCCTCATGGTCGGCCAGCAGTACCTCGCCCTGCGAGGCTGGACTCACCGGGAGCTGCTCAAGCCCCGCCTCTGGCTGCTGCTGATCGGCGTCATGACCTACGCCCTCAACTGCGGTGACGCCCTCCTCGGTGGCGCCTACGGGGAGGCTGCCTTCGACGCCGTCATGCCGACTCTGCTGCTGATGTGGGGCGAACTGGCTCCCTGGATGATGCGCCAGGTCCACACGGCTCGCGAACGCGCCGCCGCGGTGCTCGGGCCCACCGTGCCGGCCGCGCCCGAGGGTGGGATCTCCGTGGACGACCTCCAGCGGATGGTCGAGGAGCTCCAGGGCGAGTTGTGGGCCAAGGACTTCGAGCAGGGCCCCCGTTCGAAGCGGGGGCGGCGCGAGTCGAAGCTGCGGCCCACCGCTCGCGAGTTCATCTGGAAGTGGCTGGACGACGGCAAGACCTACGAGAACCACCCCGCCGCCGCGTGGCACAAGGCGCTGGTGGCCGAGATGGGGGAGGAGGACTCGCCGACCGTCGAGCGCTGCCGGCAGATCATGCGGGATGAGTTCCCGAAGGTCCAGGAGAAGTGGGTCGCCACGCAGGACGCGAAGGCCCATGCCGACGAGCGGTTCGAGGAGATCGAGGAGTCCCTCGCCGGCTGACGCACAGTGGAAGTGGGAGCCCCGGTGGTGTGACGGCCGCCGGGGCTCTCTGCTGCCGTGATCAGACTGTGGCACAACTTGTTGTTCAACTTGTTCCTCAAGTGTTAGTCTGTGATCAGTCGCCAGGGCGAGTCCAGATCTGCGGCGGTCTGCTTTACCGCGCAGTCGGCAGCCCTGGCGACTGTTCCCTACACGTACTTGAGGAGACGGCGTGGAGTTCTCTGACGCCCCAGCAGAGTCGGTTCTGACCGCGAACACGCCGGAATCCGCATTCGAACGCAAGGCAGCCCAGTGGGCGGTCATCAAGAGCCGCGTCGACACGCAGACCAGCCTGCTGAACAAGCTGCGCGACGACATGTCGCTGGACCTGCGCGAATTCGGGATCCAGGACGACAAGGGCAGCTACATCATCGAGCTGCCACGCCCGCTTCGCGTCGGCGACAAGCAGTTCAAGGGCATGAAGCTGGAGCGCTACACGACCCAGGGCCTGGACGAAGACGCTGCCGAGGACATCGCCCGTGACCTCGACACGGCCGCCGTCGAGGGCGGAAACGATGCCGTCCTGTACGACCGACTCTTCCCCATGGTCCGTCAGTTCGACCCCCAGGAGGCATACGTCCTCTACCAGGAGGGACTCCTGGCGGAAGAGCACCTGGAGCGAATCTTCCCGGAGAAGGAAGCCTTCCGCTTCAAGCGGGTGGACGCATGAGGGACTGGGACAGCGAGTTCGCCGGCATCGCCGGCCAACCGCCGACGCACTTCTACCCCGGATCCACCCGCCGCATCTCACGCCGGCCCGTACGCACGCAGACCGACCTACGGACCACAGCGCAGGACGTCTACGAGGACCCGGACCGGTGGGACGCCAAGCCCCAGGTCAAGCCCTTCAACGGCGGCTACAAGGAGTTCTTCGGCATCGGAGCGGTCGCCAAGGCCCTGCGGCGCGACTCCGTGACCCTCCGGAAGTGGGAGGCCGGCGGCGTCATCCCCAAGGCCACCTACGTCATCAGCGGGAAGACCGCGAACGGCAACCGCCGCCTCTACACCCGAGAGCAGATCGAGGTCATGGTCCGCATCGCGGGAGAGGAAGGGCTGTTCGACGGCGACCCCCGCGGCATCCGCATCACCGACACCCGGTTCACCGAGCGGGTGAAGGAAGCGTTCGAGGCGCTCAGGCAGAAGGAGGCGGCGGCGTGAAGCCGGTCGTAGTGGAGTACGAGAAGACGGTCACGGAACGCTTCAACCTCGGCTCCTACGAGCACATCGAGGTCACCGCCCGGGTCAAGTCGACCGACCCGCGGGTGCTGGATGACGCCATCGACGAACTCCTGCGACGCGAGCGCGAGATGGCCGCGGACATCACCACCGAGAAGAACTCCTTCGCGCTCATCCACCCCGCCACCACCGACGACGAGGACTGATATGGCCCGAGGCAACATCGACGACATCTTCGACGAGGAGAAATCCCCCTCCCGCCAGCCCGGACCCAGCCGGCGAAGCGCGCTCGACGAGGACGACGCCCCGAAGACGCGACGCGGTCGAAGGGCTCAGGGCCGCGACGTGTTCGACGAGGATGACGCCCCCCGCAAGGGACGAGAACGCACCAACTCCGCCCGGAAGCAGCAGGGCGCGGCATCCGGCTGGGGCGCCTTCGACGAGGTGGCCGGCAGCGGCGGCCAGGACTTCGAGGCCAAGAACGAGATGCGGCTGGAGATCACCAAGGATCCCAAGCTCATCAAGCTCATGCAGCCGGAGCCCTTCGACTCCTACGAGTACCACTACGTCAAGGAGATCACCTCCGGCAAGCGGTCCTTCCGGGGCCTGGCACCCAAGGACGACTGCCCGCTCTGCGACGACCTCGACCACTACGGCCGCAAGGTCGCCGCCTTCAACGTGGCCCTCTGGGACGAGGACGACGAGAAGTGGGTCCACAAGGTCTGGGAGGTCGGCGTCCGCGCCGCACGCACCCTCCAGACCATCGCCAAGGATCCCAAGAAGGTCGGCAAGGAACACGTCGGCGACCTCACCTCCCCGCAGCTCTACCTCGCGGTCCACAAGACCGGCAAGGGGACCAAGACGGAGTACCACGTCGAGTCGGTCAAGTCGCGCGACGTTGAGCCCGACTGGGACGCCGACGAGTTGAGCGACGAGGACGTCAACCGTCTCTCCGAGTCCCTCTACAACGACGCTTGGGAGCGCCACTGCACCCGCGCCGAGCTGGAGGCCGTGGTGGACAAGATCCTCAACGGCGTGGACGAGGACGACGAGGACGACGACTAGACCACCTGAATAGGCCGCTCCCCACCTGTACCCTTCCCTCTCCTCCAGGTGGGGAGCGGCCACCCCGCTCGTGAAGGAACATGCATGCCGATTCTCGGCCTGTGCGCGGGATTCGGCGGCCTGGAAATCGCGGTCGAGGAGCTGACGGGCGAGCGTGTCGCCTACATGGCAGAGATCGACCGCTACGCCGCGCAGATCCTGGCGCACCACCACCCCGACATTCCCAACCTCGGGGACATCACCACCATCGACTGGACCGAACTCATCGGCCTGGTCGACGTCATCTGCGCGGGCTTCCCGTGCACCGACATATCCAACGCAGGACACAGGAAGGGCATCGATGGCGAGAAGTCGCGCGTCTGGTACAACGTCGCCGAAGCCATTCGCGTACTTCGACCGCGACTCGTCTTCTTGGAGAACGTCTCCGCCATCGCCCGACGAGGACTCGACCGAGTACTCGGGGACCTGGCCGCGATCGGGTACGACGCGCGGTGGATGTGCTTTCGAGCTTCCGAAGTTGGAGCAGCCCACCACCGAGATCGGTGGTTCTGCGTCGCCTTCCCTTCTGCCGACGCCCCTGGCGCGGGACTGGAAGGCGGGGACGGGCAGCCCGCACGGGAAGATGAGCCGGCCGCTGAGCGAGGTGGCTCTT
Source organism: Streptomyces sp. NPDC006265 (assembly GCF_040613555.1). Lineage (NCBI taxonomy): Bacteria > Bacillati > Actinomycetota > Actinomycetes > Kitasatosporales > Streptomycetaceae > Streptomyces > Streptomyces sp. NPDC006265. The sequence goes on along the minus strand of NZ_JBEXSH010000001.1, from coordinate 20,806 downwards.
CTCCTTCCAGCCGAGCCCCTGCCAGCCCGGATGCTTCCGACGCCGACGGCATCGAACCCCAACGACGGCGAGTCCTTGGCCTCGTGGGAGGAACGCCGGCAGAAGAACCTGGCCAAGAAGATCAACGGCAACGGTCAGGGGATGCCGTTGGGGATTGCGGTGAAGCTCCTGCCGACCCCGAGGGCCAGCGATGGTCCGAAGGGGGCGCCGAACCAACGGGACAGCGCGGGAAACTACACGCACTTGCCGGCGGCCGTAGTGCATCTGCTGCCGACACCTATCGCTGGGGACAGCAAGAACACGGGAAACCTCAAGCAGGACGGGACACCCTACGGGAACCGTCCCCGCCCCACGCTCACGGATGCTGTACGCCACCTCCTCCCGACGCCCACAGCGTCCGACGGCAAGGGCGGCGCGGGACACGCCCCCAGCTCGACTGGGGCGATGAACCTGCGCACCCTCGTCACTCACCTTCCGAATGGTGGGGAGAGTACGCGCCGGCAATCCACCGCTGGGAGTCCATCATCGGCGTCCCGGCGCCGTACCCGACCGAAGTTGGGCCCAGAGGCGGACGCCGCCTGACCGCGGTATTCGCCGAGTGGCTGATGGGCATCCCCGGCCGCGTCACCTTTGTTCCCGGTATCAGCCGCTCCCAGCAGCTCCACAAGGTGGGTAACGGCGTCGTGCCTCACCAGGCGTACACCGCGTACCGCCTGATCCTCCTTGAGCTGTTGCTCACCGAACGGCTCCAACTCGCCGCCTGATCTGGAAGGACCACGAGACGTGCGCGACGTCATCCTGACGATGGCAGACCTCGAAGAGGCTGTCGCGTACTTCTCGCGGTACGACGAGTTCGTCATCGACATCGAGACCGTTGGCGACCACCGAGGCGTCCCGGTAGCCAACGAGATCCTGTGGGTGGCGCTGGCCACCTACGGCCGCGCGGTAGTCATCCCGATGGGCCACCCCAACGGCGACCGCCTCATCTCGAAGGCGACCTGGCGCAAGAACAAGGTGAGCGGGGAGCGGGAGACCGTCCCCGCGGTGTGGAGCAGCCCGCCGAAGCAACTCCGCCCCAGCCAGGTCTTCAAGGCTCTGGAGCCCCTGCTCTTCTCCAGCCGGCGAAAGGTAGCCCACAGCGCGACGTTTGACCTCGGCAGCCTCGCGAAGTACTACGGCGGCCGGATCCCGCCCAAGCCATACGGCTGCACGCTGGTCGGCTCATGGCTTCTCGACGAGAACCGCCTCAACGGCCTGAAGAGCCTCGTGGAGAAGCGCTACAAGCACAAGTACGACATCGAGAACGTCGGCAGGGAAGTCGAGAAGCACGGCTTCACCAAGGTCGCGAGGTACGCCTACCTCGACGCCAAGTACACCTGGCTGCTGTGGCGGGCGATGTGCGGCGACCTGGTCGAGCAGGACCTCTCACGCATTATGGCGCTCGAACTGGGTGTCACCGAGGTCCTGCTCGACATGCACCCCACGGGCGCCCACATCGACGAGGACCGCCTCCTTGAACTGGAGCACGAACTCGTCATCAAGCTGGAGGAGATCAAGGCCCGGCTCTTCCGGGCCGCCGGCAAAGTCTTCAACGTCAACAGCCCCCAGCAGCGCCAGGACATCCTCTTCCTCCCCAAGTCCAAGGGGGGCCAGGGCCTCAAGCCCCTCAAGCTCACCGACGGCGGCAAGAAGCTCAAGCGCGACGGCGAGAAGACCACCTTCCGCCACTACAGCACCGACGCTGAGACGCTGGAGACGTACCCCGAGAACGAGGTCTGCCGGATCCTTCTGGAGTACGCCGAGGTCGACAAGCTCCTCTCGACCTACGTCTACGGCTACCTCGGGAAAGCCGACCAGCCGCGCCGCATCTTCGGCGGGCGCATCCACCCCATCTTCAAGCAGTACGGCGCCCGTACCGGCCGCTTCTCGTGCTCGGCACCCAACTTGCAGAACGTACCCCGGCCGGGCACCGAGCTGGGCACCAAGGTCAGATCCCTGTTCATCGCGCCTCAGGGCCACAAGCTCCTGGTCGCTGACTGGGGCCAGATCGAGCTGCGCGTCCTTGCCCACTACCTCGGCCGCGGCGCCCTGTACGAGGGTTTCCTGGCCGGCGTCGACGCCCACACCGCCACCGCTGCCCTCGTGTTCGGGGTCTCCTGGGACGAAGTCACCAAGGAGATGCGCCAGGTCGCCAAGGGTCTCAACTTCGCAATCGTGTATGGCGCAGGACCTGAGACGGTCGCAGCCATGGCCGGCATCACGGTGCGCGAGGCCGAGCGCATCATGCACATCCACGAGCAGCAGTTCCCGGAGATCTACGAGTTCAAGCGGTCGGTCGTCAACACCGTCCGCAAGCGCAAGACTCACGACCTCACCACGCTCCTCGGCCGCAAGCGCAGGCTGCCGGAGATCGTCGCTAGCAAGAACTGGCTCCGGGCAAAGGGCGAGCGCCGTGCCGTCAACTCGCTGATCCAGGGCTCTTCGGCAGACCTGATCAAGCTGGCCATGATCCGTCTGAACAAGGCCATCAAGGAGAGCGGTCACGACGGCATCAAGCTCTCTCTGACTGTGCACGACGAGCTCGTCGTCATCTGCCCGGAGGACCTGGTCGACGTGGGCTCCAAGATCCTCCAGGAGTCGATGATCGGCGAGGGAATCCAGCACCTCATCAATGTCCCTCTCACCGCCGATGTGGTCGTGTGCGACCGCTGGTCCGATGCCAAGGATTGACGAAATGAGAACGATCCCCTTCGAGGTCCTCAAGGCCGAACTGGCTCAGGACCTCAACGCCGGTCGAGCCGAAAACGAATTGCTCGTCAAGGCTGGCCAAGTCGGGCGCAGCAGCGACGTCCTCGAAATGGAGCAGCTCGAATCGGCCGAGCGCCTGGCCGCAGTTGAGCCGCTGGTACCGCTGGTGGCCGTGTACGGAGCACTCACCACCGATGTTCTTTTCGGAGGTATCCTTGACACCTCTGATTTGGAAGACGACCCGGCTGGTTATTCGGCGTTCCGCACGGACTATGAGGCCATTCTGACCGCCTCCGTCATTGCGGTGCTTTCCAACCTCGTCGACAAGGGTCTCATCCACAGCGGAGTGGTGTAGTGAGCAACTTTTGGAGAAACAACCTCGGCACCCCGCCCGCGGCTTACCAGCCCCCGGCGCCGATGTACCCGCAGCCTGCCTATCAGTCTCAGGGCCCGCAGCATCAGCAGCAGTACGAGCAGCCGGCGCCACCGCCTCGACAGGCCGCGCACGCCAGGGACCCAGAGATGTGCCCGGAGTGCGGCGGCAGTAATTACTTCGCAGCCCCCACAGATCCACGGGCTGGCAAGCGCTGTTATGAGTGCGGCTTTCCGAAGCTCCACAGCACCTCCGGACTGACTGTCAAGTCGGAGGGCAAGGCAACCCCCGCGCGACAGACGGCGGCCAACAAAAGCGGCGGCTTCAGCATGACAGTCGTCGGCCGCATCGGATAACCGGAGAGTATGTGAGCACCATCCTGAACCCGGACGGAACCCTCCAGGACCCGTACCGGAATTACATTGCGCTGTCGCGATACGCGCGCTACCTGGAGGACGCCGAGCGCCGGGAAACCTGGCAGGAGACCGTCGACCGGTACTTCGCCTTCATGACCCAGCACCTGGCCGATACCTTCGACTACCGCCCGGACAAGGCCGAGTTGTACGCCCTGCGGGATGCGGTGCTCAACCACGACGTCATGCCGAGCATGCGCGCTGTCATGACAGCTGGCAAGGCGCTGGAGCTCTCCCACATCTCCGGGTTCAACTGCTCCTACTTGCCCTTGCAGGACATCCGCGCCTTCGCCGAGCTGCTCTACATCCTGATGAACGGAACCGGCGCTGGCTACAGCTGCGAAGGCCAGTACGTCGACCGGCTGCCGGCCGTCCACGCCGAGATCATCGAGATGCCGAGCATCTACGTCGACGTCGAGGACAGCAAGTTGGGCTGGGCCGAGGCGTTCTTGAGCCTGCTCGAAATGGTGTGGATGGACGGCGTCGTGCCGACCATCGATGTGTCGCGGGTGCGGCCGGCCGGCGCGCGTCTGAGGACGTTTGGCGGCCGAGCTTCTGGCCCTGAGCCGCTCCAGGACCTGTTCAACTTCACGATCAACCTGCTGAAGGGCGCCGCCGGTCGTCGGCTTCGCCCGATCGAGGCGCACGACCTCGCCTGCAAGATCGCTTCTGTGATCGTGGTTGGCGGCGTCCGGCGCAGCGCGATGATTTCCTTGTCCGACCTGGACGATCAGGAGATGGCCACTGCGAAGTCGGGGGAGTGGTGGGTCGAGCACCCCTACCGGCAGTTGGCCAACAACTCCGCCGTGTACTACGACGGCATGAGCCGCGAGAAGTTCGATGGCGAGTGGGCCAACCTCGTCGCTTCCGGATCCGGTGAGCGTGGGATCTTTCATCGGGGTGCAGCGCAGCGCCAGGCGGCGAAGTTCGGGCGACGAAGCGCGTCTGTCACGTATGGGACGAATCCGTGCTCGGAGATCATTCTCAAGCCGTTCAGCTTCTGCAATCTCAGCGAGGTCGTCGTACGCGAGGACGACACCGAGGAGACGCTGGCCCGCAAGGTGGAGTTGGCGACGATTCTGGGGACCTGGCAGAGCACGCTGACGGACTTCCCCTTCCTGAGGGAGGAGTGGCGCCAGAACGCGGAGGAGGAGCGCCTCCTGGGAGTCTCGCTCACCGGGTTTTTCGGCTCCGATCTGCTGGTCAGCCAGCCGGCGCAGAAGCGCAACGAGTTGCTCGACGCGCTGCGGGAACTGGCGACCTCGGTCAACGCGGCCTACGCCGACGAGTTGGGCGTCAACCACTCTCAGGCGATCACGTGCGTCAAGCCATCCGGGACGGTCAGCCAGCTCACCGGAGTCTCCTCGGGCCTGCACACGTGGCACAGCGAGTACTACATCCGCCGCGTCCGGGCCGACAAGAAAGACCCGCTGTCCCAGCTGATGCAGACGTACGGCGTGCCCTGCGAGGACGACGTCATGAGCACGAGCAACAGGGTCTTCTCCTTCCCGGTCAAGGCACCGGCCGGCTCCATCACGCGTGACCAGATCACCGCGGTCGAGCACCTGGCGCTGTGGCTGGACGTGCAGCGGCACTGGTGCGACCACAAGCCGTCGGTGACCATCTCGGTGCGCAACGAGGAGTGGGACGAGGTCGGGGCGTGGGTCTGGGAGCACCTGGACGAGATCTCGGGTGTCTCCTTCCTGCCGCACAGTGACCACACGTACCAGCAGGCGCCGTACGAGGAGTGCACGCGCGAGCAGTACGAGGAGCTGCGGGCCCGCATGCCGGCGGACCTGCACTGGGAGGACCTGCCGTTCTGGGAGGTCGAGGACTCCACCGTGGGCAGCCAGGAACTGGCGTGCTCGGCCGGCGCCTGCGAGGTTGTCGACCTAGTCGCCGCTTGACACCCGCGGGTCCGAGCGTTCGGCCGAGCGCCGCTTGAGCCAGCCGATAACGGACGGCACGGTGATCCCGCCAATGAGGGCGATGGAGGCAAGGCCCGCCAGCGTGGGTGAAACGCTCTCCTCCACCGTCAGGCTCCACGGCTGACCGACGCGGTAACTGACGAGGTAGCCGCCCTTGCTCACGGCGTAGGCGATGCCAAGGAGTCCACCGAGAGCAGCGAAGGCGAACCCGAGGCTCGCTCGGCGTCGCTCATCCCAGTTCATCTGGGTCAGCCGGATGCACATGAAGCAGATCTCTGAGCACGTAAAAGCGACGTAGCCGAGATAGATCAGCAGGTAGATGTAGATGGCGGTGCGGTCGGCGTACTGGGTGGTGAACTCCACTGCCGCGGTGCTGTGCCTGAAGAAGAGCAGGAGCATGGCTCCCAGCACCATGGCCGCCAGCACGATTCGGCCCAGGACACCGGGCATCAGGTAGTCCTCTGTGTAGGCCCAGTCGACAAGCATCAGTTGCAGGCACAGGCACCACAGCACAGCGCAGACGTGAGAAACGATCTTGCCGGTGTTGTTGGTGCCTGCCAGCGCGTCGGCGGTGTCAGCGACGGATGGGATGGCCATGAAGACGCCCAAGCTGAAGACCCCGATGGCTGCCGTGACTGCCCAAGCGGCAACCGTCCTCTGCGCGAGCGCTCGTCTCCAGGACCAGAGGGCACCCACAAGTCCGACGGCGGTGCATGTCACCCAGATGAGCGTGTCTCGCAAGGCAGTTACTCCATGAGATTAGCCGCCCGGCCCGCAACCTCATCCGGTGCTCGCTTCCGCCGAGATCGCGGTGCCGGCTCGGGGAGCGCCTGCCCTGTTGGCGGCTCCGGCATGCCTAGCTCATCTCTGCGGGCCCGGATCTGCGCGATCAGCTCCTCCTTGTAGTCGCCGGGGAGGTCGGCTACAAGCTCGATAAGCCTTCGCGTGTGAGGGTCTTCGAAGGCACTGAGCGCGGCCAGGTCGTCGTATGTCTCGTGCGGCAGCAGGTGGGCCGGCGGGACTCCGAGCGCCCGTGCCAGTGCCACGACGCTGTCCACACCAGGGCTCGGGGTGGCGCCCTTCGCGATCTTGTCCACGGCCTGGCGGGACAGTGGCTTGCCCAGGCCGGGTATGTCGGCGAGTCGCGAGGCGAGGCTGCTGGAGTTCTCCTGCCTGCTCGCCATCAGTCTTCGCAGCTTTTCGGCGAGTGATCGTGGCTTGCTCATGCAATCCTTCCCCCCTTGGTGCACGCGGAGTCGATCAGGGTGGTCAGCCCCTCTGACGTGCGGAGATGCCACTTTAGTTGACAAAGAGCCCTTGCATTGCGGAACATTATCGCGTTAGGCCAGCTTGTGTCTCCTGTGACACAAGTCTGTAGGGCTATGCCACGCCTTGTCCTTTTTTCGGGGGTAGGGGTGGGGGGCGGCTGTGGGGCCGCTACATGGGGATGGAGCAGCTGTGGATTTCGCAAGGGGCTTCGGTGTCGGCGCACCCGAAGGTACGGGCACAGGCATCGGGTCGGTTCAAACGGGGGAGGGTGTCATCGATGAGGTCATCGCGGACGCGATAGAGGCCGGCTGGCTGCGGATGAGGGTGAACCTGTCGACGGGGGAGGTCCGTCTGGGTACAGCCTGCCCACGTCCCGCCGTGTAGTCCTCCCCAGCTCCCCCCCCAAGGGCCCCCGCAAGGGGGCCCTTCTTTGTTGCCCACGACTCGTGATCGATCCGTGATCGTGAGGAGCAACTCCACTCCCTGTGCCTCCTGAGCGCATGCGCATAGTCTCCTTCTTGAACAACAAGTTGAACCACAAGTTGTATAACAAGAAGGAGGCTGGTTATGGGGCTGACGGCCGAGGCCCTCGCGCTCGTGGCGCAAGTGAACAAGAAGTTCGGGCCTGAGACCATGATCACAGCCGCCGACATGCGGCACGTGCCGCCGTTCGCCAGCGGCAACCTGCCGCTCGACATCATCCTCGGCGGCGGATTCCCGGCGAACAAGTGGACCGAGATCATCGGGTTCGAGAGCAGCGGCAAGACGACCGTGGTCCACAAAACGATCGCCAACCAGCAGGCCAAGAACCCGGACTTCTCGACACTGTGGGTCGCGGCCGAGGACTACGACATCGACTGGGCGCAGCAACTCGGCGTCAACACCAACCAGGTCATCGTCGCGGAGACCAACGCGATGGAAGAGGCGTACGAGATCATGCTCGACTTCGCCGGCTCCCGCTCGGTCGACGCCATCGTTCTCGACAGCTACCCGGCCCTGGTCCCGGACGAGGAAGCCGCGAAGAGCATGGACGAACTGTCCGTCTCCCTCGGCGCCCGAGTCACCAACAAGTTCTTCAGGAAGGCCGGCAAGGCGAGCAAGCGCAGCCACCTGGTCGAGGAGCGCCCCACGATGGGCATCGTCATCAACCAGTGGCGTGAGAAGGTCGGTGCCTTCAGCCCCCAGGGCACCCCCAAGACCACGCCCGGCGGGCTCGGCAAGAACTTCGCGTACTACACACGTCTCGAAGTCAGCCGGGCGGAGTTCCTCGACGAGCCGATTCCCGGCAAGGGCAAGGTCCGCGCGGGGCAGGCGATGAAGTTCAAAACGATCAAGAACAAGCAAGCTGGCCCGCAGAAGACCGCCGAGACGCACTTCTACTGGGCGGACTCCCCGTCCCGCGGTATCACCGCCGGCAACTTCGACATCGTCCGTGACCTCATGACCTGGGGCGTCTACTACGACGTCATCCAGCGCCGCGGCAGGTACTTCGACTTCGGTGACCGCACCTGGGACCTCAAGGACGCGATCATCGACTCCTTGCGCGCCGAACTCGACCTCCAGGACGACGTGGCAGCAGCGGTCCTCCAAGCCGCTTTCAACCCCGAAGAGGCAGCCGCGTGACCGCAGCTCTCGCCGCCCTCGCCCTGGCCGAAGCGGTCTACATCATTTTCGTTTCCTGGCGGGCGAGCCGCTATCTCCGGCGCAAGTCCGACGAAATCGACGAGCTCCTGGAGCTGATCCGAAAGAGGCTCACGGGTGACGAACCGAGGACTTAGGAGGTCCCAACGCCAGGAAAAGGATCTCGCCAAGAAGTACGACGGAAAAGTCAGCCCCGGCTCCGGGAACGGCTGGATCCACAAGAACGACGTCCGCAACGACGAGTTCAGCTTCGAAGCCAAAACCACCGAGAAGAGCCAGTACACGCTCAAGCTCGCCGACCTGAAAACCGCCGAACGCAACGCCCTGCTCTCCGGGAGAGAAATGGTCTTCGTCATCGAGATGGGAGGGAGGAACTGGATGGTGCTCTCCCAGGAAACCTTCGACACCATCCTGGAGACCTGAGTGGCGCTGTACTCCCGATGCTCGGCCCCCGACTGGACTGGCGGCGACGACCCCGAATTCGAAGCCAAATGCCGTAAGTACCAGACCCCTTCCCGTGCCAACGACCCGTGGTTCGACGACATGCGGGAAGCCGCAGCGATCTGCAACGGGGACACGGACGGAAACGTCTGCCCGATGCGGCAACGCTGCCTCAACTGGGCCATGAAGAACTGCGAACGCTACGGCGTCTGGGGAGGAATGCTCCCCAACGACCGAGCCAAACTCCGCAAGACGTACAGGAACCAGAAGAAACCGGAGACGTGGCCATGGCAGCCCCCAAGCGAAAGGCTCCCCGAGCCGTAAAGCGACGGGCCCCCATCCCCACCTCCCTGTCCGACTTCCTCGCCGAGAAGCGCGGGGCCGGCGAGGAGAACTTCCTCGGCACCGTCCGCACTCACATCGTCGAGAAGAACAAGGCGGACGACTCGCGCCGGCAGGACATCATCCACCCCTCGGAGATGGTCAAGTCCGACTGGTGCCCCAAAGCCACGTTCCTGCGCATCACCACCGGCATCCACCACAAGCAGAGCTTCGGGTTCCAGTCGCTGAACATCTTCGACACGGGGCACGAGAGCCACCGCAAGTGGCAGAACCGGGCCTGGGCCATCGGTTGGCTCGAAGGCAAGTTCCGCTGCCTGCACTGCACGCACAGCTGGTGGGACAAGTCGCCAGCCAGTTGCGCAACTTGCGGTTCGCCGGCTCTGGAGTACGCCGAAGTCCCGCTGTCCTGCGAGACAAGCCACCTCATCGCCGGCCACAGCGACGGGATGCTCACCCCGGCCCACAGCCTGCTGGAGATCAAGACGGTGGGGGAGGGCACGGTCCGCTTCGAGGAGCCCGAGCGGCTCGCGAAGTACAAGGTGACCCTTCCGGACGGCAGCCACATGGTCGACCTGGCGGCCATGTGGTCGAGCATCAAGGTTCCGTTCCCCAGCCACATCCGCCAGGGCCAGATCTACCTATGGATGGCCAGGGAACGCCAGCTCGACGTCGACCGGATGACCTTCGTCTACGAGTCGAAATTCAACCAGGACGTCAAGCAATTCACCGTCCGGTACAACCCCGCCATCATCGGCGAGCTCCTGGACGCGGCCCTGGACATCAAGGACCGAATCCACGCCAAGAAGGACGCCCCCGGGTGCGTCAACGGCGATGTCTGCAAGCAGTGCAAGCCCTACCAGGAGACCACCGATGGCGAGGAAGCCCCTCGACGAGGACGACGAGAAGCTCTCGTCGAGGACGATGCAGAAGCTCAGCCGGAAAGGGCTGAAGGCGAGAAGCCGTCCCGAGGACGATCTCCCCGACCTGCCGGCCAAGCTGACAGAACTCGGCGACGACAGCCTGATGGAGCTGTTCGTCGAGCTGACCAGGTGGGCGGAGTACGCCGGAACACAGCTCGCGGCAGCGGCAGTCGACGAGAAGGACGCTGAAGCAGTCCTCGAACACTGCAAGGCACTCGCCGCGGTCAAGGCGAAGAACGAAAAGAGCGTGACCGCACAGAAGGCCGCAGCCGCTTCCGACGAAGACGTGAAGGAAGCCGACGCCGAGTACCGCAAGGCGTACGCCGTCCGGAAGCTCACCGAAGCCATCTACAGCGGCGCCGACCGGAAATCCGCAGTCGTCTCCCGAGAACTTACCCGGCGCATCGGCCGGAGCGACCGAGAAGGCAGGGCATCACGATGGGCCGCCTGACCCGCCGACGCCGACTCATATCCGCCGTACTGACCGTCATCGCCTACGGCAGTGCGGCCGGCGCCGGAGCACTCCTCGCGCTCATCACCGTCGGCGCCCTCAAGTGGTCACCCATCCTCCTCGCGGTCCTCGCCACCACCGCCTTCTCCTTCATCATCGCCGCCGAAGTCGTCGAGTCCCCGCAGAAAGGGCCCAAGCATGCAGCCCGTTGACCAGGGCCAACTCTGGCTCGACAAGCAGTCCAAGGGCGAGCGCGTCGTCTACATCCAGTCCGTCACCAACAACTTCGGCGGCTACGCGAACTGCATCTCCTACAACTTCGCGAAGAACACGCGCCGATACACGCAGATCAAGCTCACCGGCTTCCACAACCAGTTCCGCTGCCTCGCCACATGACAACCACCGGAGACAACTACACATGGCCATCACGCCAGCCAAGATGGAGGACGACGGCGAGGCACTAGCCTCACTCACTCTCGACCAGGCCATCGAGCGGTCCCACACCATCATCGACCGCGCCATCGCCGAGACCGAAGCCGACGGCAAGGAAGTCACCGCCGTCTGCGCCCTGTTCTCAGGCGGCAACGACTCCACCACGATGCTGCACCTGGTGGCCGACCGCGTCACCCACGCCGTCCACGTCAACACCACCATCGGCATCGAAAAGACCCGCGAGTTCGTCCGAACCACCACAGCCGACATGGGCGTCCCGCTCATCGAAGCCTTCCCACCGCACACCTACGACGAACTCGTCCGCGGCGAGGTCATAGCCACCAAGGGCAAGCACGAAGGCGAGCCCGTCTGGAAGGGCTTCCCCGGCCCCGCCGGACACCAGATGATGTACACCCGGCTGAAGGAACGGGCGCTGCGGACAGTGCGTCGGCAGTTCGTGACCAACCCCTTCCGCCAGCGCGTCATCTTCCTCGCCGGCATGCGCGTCTTCGAGTCCTCACGCCGCTGGCGCAACGCCAACGAGATCGACCGCGAAGGCAGCATCGTCTGGGCTTCGCCCATCGTGCACTGGACCAACGACCACATGCGCGACTACCGCGCACTGCACCAGGTCCCCCGCAACGAAGTCTCCGACCTGATCCACATGTCAGGCGAGTGTCTGTGCGGCGCCTTTGCCAAGCCCGGCGAACTCGACGAGATCGCCTTCTGGTTCCCCGAGACCGCCCAGCACATCCGGGCCCTGGAAGAGCAAGTCAAGGCCCGCGGCATCGCCGCCTGTAAGTGGGGCGAGCGCCCGCCCAAGCAGCGCGCCACCACCGCCGGCCGTCTGTGCACCACTTGCGAGTGGGCCGAGGAAGGCGCCGACCCTGGCCCCTCGATCCAAGAGTGGGCAGCCAACCCGTCCATCACCCGCCGAGCCGCCTGAACACGGACACCTACACGTGACAACACCCTCCTTCCGCTCCGACATCACCGTCGAGCTGGTCACGCACAACGCCGCCGACGCCGACGTCCTCTTCGCCGCCCGCGTCTCCACCGGAGCCGTAACAACCGTCAGCGAAGCCGGCGAACTCACCGTCCGAGATCAGGGGCTCATCAACTACCTGATGCGGGACAAGCACGGCAGCCCCTTCGAGCACAACTCCATGACCTTCCGGATCGAAGCGCCGATCTTCGTCTTCCGCGAGTGGCTGCGGCACCGCGTGGGCTGGTCGTACAACGAGGCCAGCGGACGCTACATGGAGCTGAAACCAGTCTTCTACACGCCGTCCGCAGACCGCCCCCTCGTACAGACCGGCAAGCCCGGCGCCTACCTGTTCACAGGCGGCACCGTCGCGCAGCACGAGGCCGTCCAGGCACACATCTTCCACGCCTGCGACGAGGCGTACGAGCGGTACCAGGAGATCCTCGCCGCCGGCATCGCACGTGAAGTGGCCCGAACGGTCCTCCCGGTCGGCACCTACAGCTCCATGTACGCCACCTGCAACGCCCGCTCCCTCATGCACTTCCTCGGACTGCGCACCCGCGACGAGCGGGCCACTTTCCCCTCTGCGCCGCAGCGGGAAATCGAAATGGCGGCCGAGCAGATGGAGCAGCTCTGGGCCCAACTCATGCCCGCCACCCATGCGGCATTCAACACCCACGGCCGCGTCGCTCCCTGACGCCCGACGAAAGGAACACCTTGCCCGGCCTCTTCGACGCCATCACCGACATGCTGCCCACCAAGGCGCGCGTCGTCTCGGACCTGCGCAGTAACCGCTACAACGTGCACTTCGCCAAGGTCGAACCCGGCGGCAGCGGCGCAGCCACCCACCAGGGTCGCCTCAACTCCCTCCGACGGAGCGTCGAGTACAGCGGTCCGCACTTCTCGCAGGAGCCCGTTCTCAGCCTCACGCGACCGGAGTGCGCCACCCTCTACGACGCACTGGGCAGCGTGCTCGGCAAGACACCGGACCAGACCCTCAAGGACCAGCTCAAGACCGCCAGCGACGACCTGGCCAGCGAGAAGCAGGGCCGCGAGGACGCCGTCAAGGTCAACACCCGCCTGACCAACGAGGCGGGCCGACACAAGAACGACCTGCGCGACACCCAGGCCCGTCTCGCCCAGATGACCGAGATCTACAACGGTCTGCTGGACCGGCTGAGCAGCAAGTGACCCTCAGGCCCGCCCCGCACGCGACCCGATGCGCCTGCGGCCGGCTGATCGAAGCCGACGAATACGCAGGCCAGGTCGACGGACACACCGTCTGCGAAGTCTGTGCCGCTCCCGAGTGGGACGACGACCACGCCACCACCTTCGACTACCTCTGACACTCACCCGGAGCACCAACTTGACCAACGTCACCGACTTCCGCCCGTGGCCGAAGATCCCGCGCTTCAACAGGGAGTTCGTCCTCACGGAGAAGATCGACGGCACCAACGCGCAGGTCGCCATCAAGCGTCTACCCGACGACGAGAACGCCTCCCGCTACCTCAACCAGCACGGCTACTCGGTCGTGTCCAAGGAGGACGGCCTGTACATCCTGCGCGCCGGCAGCCGCAAGCGGTGGATCGCACCGAACCGACAGAAGATGGACGGCACCCAGGTCCAGGACAACTACAACTTCGCCGCCTGGGTCGCCGACAACTCCACCACCCTGGCCAACCTCGGAGAGGGCACGCACTACGGCGAGTGGTACGGCCGCGGCATCCAGCACGGCTACGGCATGGCCGGCCGCAAGTTCGCCCTCTTCAACACCACCCGCTGGGGCGCCCACGGCCAGGGCCTGCCCGACAGCTCGCCGGCTGAACTGACCGTCGTCCCCGAACTCGCCCGCGTCCGCGGCCACCTTCTCAACGAGACCATCCGCGACTCCATGCGCCTGCTACGCACCCTCGGCTCCGTCGCCGAACCGGGCGCCAAGGCCGAAGGCATCGTCGTCTTCAGCGTCGAGGCCAACCAGTGCTACAAGGTGCTGCTGGAGAACGACGACCTCCCCAAGGGGCTGGTCGCGTGAACTCCTGGTACCACGCCAAGTCGGCGTCCCGGAAGTGGGGCGGGAGCCCAGACGACTACCTGCCCATCAGCGAGTTCATCGACTCCAGCAAGCAGGTCATCGGCGACGTCCGCCACCGCGCCATGTACCACCACACCCTCGGTGTCTACCTCTGCGAGCGCATCTTCGGCAAGACGCTGAAGGTCGGCCGCAAGGAAATCCCCGTCCGCCTCATAGCCGAGCGCCACATCATCGAGGACCTCGGCTGGCTCCCGAGCCCCAAGGACTACATAGACGGCATGCCCATCGCGCCGTGGATGTCCGGGGCCAAGCGCAAGGAACTCTCCCTTTCTCACCTCCTCGGAGTAGCAGCCCAGTGACCGACATGACCAAGACCGACCAGAAGAACTTCCTCGGCATCCCGATCATCGGCGAGGGCCAGGCAGGCTCCACCCGAGTCGCGCAGATCAGCAAGGAGGAGTTCGCCGCCCTGGTCAAGCCCCTCCTCGACCACCCCGAAGTCCACCTCTTCGGCTGGAAGCAGTACACGCCCTACTTCAGCGACGGCGACATCTGCGAGTTCTCCGCCAAGGGCTTCTACCTGGTCACCGAGGCCGACGTCGAGAGGTACGAGGACCTCCACGAGAACGACCCGTACATCGTCGAAGAGGTCTTCGACCCCCACGCCGACCACCCCACCCTCGGCGGCCGGCCGTACCACTGGGACTCGGAGGCGCGCAGGGGCCACTACGGCGACTACGAGGGCCCCGACAAGGCGCTGTACGAGGCCGCCATGGAACTGTCCGGCGCCATCAACAACGGATCCGCGGACTCCGTCCTGCTCGGGCTGTTCGGCGACCACTGCGAAATCCAGGTCACCAAGTCGAAGATCGAGGTCGAGGAGTACTCGCATGACTGAGGACTCCAAGAGAGCCCTCGGCTACCTGGGCGCCGCCGCCTACATGGCCACCATCCCCGCGGCCAACATCGCACTCCATCGCTACGGCGTCGTCTCCGTGGGGTTCGGCTTTATGGCCCCGGCCGCCGTCTTCCTCGCCGGGCCCGCCCTGATACTGCGGGACGTCGTGCAGTGGGCGCTCGGCCGCCGGGCCGCCATCATCGCCCTGGTTTTCGGTGTAGTCCTGTCCTTCGTCGCCGCTGACCCGGCAGTCGCTCTGGCCAGCGCCGTGGCGTTCGGCGTCTCCGAGGCTGCCGACATGGCCGTATTCAGCCGGCTGGCCCCGCGCTGGGTGCGAGCCGTCTTCATCGGGGGAGTCGTCGGCATCCTGCTCGACTCGCTCCTGTTCCTCTCGATCGCCTTCGGCTCGCTCGAATTCCTCGGCGGACAGCTCGTCGGCAAGCTCTACGGAGTCCTCCTCGGCTCCCTCGTCGTGGCGCTGCGCCGCCGCGCCGCTAGGTGACGTTCTTCCTCGGAACGCACATCCCCTCCTGGCTCAGCAACGCAGGCGTCCCGCTGTTCGTCTCGCACCGCCGCCTCATCGGCCGCAAGACCTTCCCCAGAGCCCTCACCACCTGGGCTCTGGACAGCGGAGGCTTCACCGAGATCTCCATGCACGGCGAGTGGACCATCAGCCCCGCCACATACATAGCAGCGGTACGCCGCTACAGCGAAGAGATCGGCCGGCTCCAGTGGGCAAGCCCGCAGGACTGGATGTGCGAGCCGTGGATCATCCAAAAGACCGGGCTGACCGTCACCGAACACCAGCACCGCACCATCCACAACTACCTCGAACTCAAGGCAGCAGCTCCCGACCTCCCCTTCATCCCAGTGCTACAAGGTTGGGAACGCGCCGACTACCAGCGCTGCGCCGACCTGTACGAGGACGCCGGCATCGACCTGGCCGCCGAACCCATCGTCGGAATCGGCTCCGTCTGCCGGCGCCAGCACATGAAAGAAGCCGCCGACATCATCGCGGACGCCGTTCAGCGAGGCATCCGCGTCCACGGCTTCGGATTCAAGATCACCGGCCTGAGGCGCGTGGGCCACCTGCTCACCTCGTCGGACTCCATGGCCTGGTCCTTCCACGCACGACACCGCCCCCCGCTGCCCGGCTGCACGCACAAGACCTGCGCCAACTGCCGCAGATATGCGCTGCGTTGGAGGGCAAAGCCCCTCGCGGCCATCGACGAAGCCCACGCCAACAACCCCTCCCACCACCGCTTGGAGCACGCAGCATGAACCGCCGTAAGACCGCCACCATTGCCATCGGCACCGCCCTGCTCGGCGCCAGCCTCACCGCCTGCGGCATGGAGAAGTACACCGAACCCTTCCGGGACGCCCCCCGATCCGGCACCGACAACAGCCCCGCCGTCGTGTTCACCATGCCGGACGGCTTCGGCAACGGCGCGACCAAGTGCCTCGAAGGTACGGGCGTCCGCGTCACCACGCTGTACCACCAGGACGGCGCCTACGGCAGCGTCTCCACGATCCTCGACCCCGCCTGCGAGTAGTGGACGGCCCCGATCTCGGGGCGATCGAAGAGCGGTGGGCCAAGGCACTCCCCGGACCGTATGAGTTCTGGCTCGACGAGGGGTCCATGGCCCACGTCGTCACCGACGACGGCCGGCGCATCGCCCTCGTGCACGGCGCCTACTCGCTCACCGCTCACGCCCTGGCCCACGCGCCCACCGACATCCGTGCCCTGCTGGACGAAGTCCGGCGACTCAGAAGGAACGACCATGACTCAGCGAGTTGAGCCCGGCCAGATCTGGGCCGACAACGACCCCCGCCGCGCAGGCCGCAAGCTTCGCATCGACGAGGTCAAGGCGAACTTCGCGTTCTGTACCGTCATGCAGAACACCTACGACGTCCAGGCGAAGATCGACACCTTCGGCTTCGGTGCCGCCGTCGACCGACGCGGCTCCACCACCCGCATCGGCCTGGCGCGCTTCTACGACGAGAAGTACCGACTGTGCGACCCCACCGAATTCCAGGCCATGAACGTCGCCCACTACGGCAACGTCAGCCGGCTGCCGAGCGCTTGCACCGACCTCACCAAGCACCGATGGGTACCGGTCACCGTCACCTACAAGCGCGGCACGCATCCGTTCATCGTCCGGCCATCCAGTGAAGACCTGGTCGTCGCTGTCTGCCCCAAGTGCTGGGCCCACACCGAGTTCGACTCCCAGCGCATCCCCACACCGACGACACCCGGAGACGTTGCCGCATGACCGTCTGCCTCGGCATCGATCAGTCCTACTCCGGCCTGGCGATGGTGGCATACCACAGAGAGACGAAAGTGTGGAAGGACAGCCTCACCGCCTTCCCCGCCGACCGGTACGTCACCCAGTCTGACCGCCTCGACGCCATCCAGGCCCGTGTCGCCCTCAACGTCCGCGACATCGAGGACACCCTCGGCCGCATCGACGTGGTCGCCATGGAGGGCTACGCGGCCGGCGCCAAGTTCGGGCGGGAGTTGGCCGGCGAACTCGGCGGAGTGGTGAAGCTCGCGCTCCTGGACGTCCTGAACAAGCCAGCCTGCTACCCGCTCATCATTGCCCCGACCAAGCTCAAGAAGTACACCACCGGCAAGGGCACCGCAGCCAAGGCCGAGATGCTGCTGGCGGTCTACAAGAAGTGGGGCGTCACCTACGCCGACGACAACCTGGCCGACGCCCACAGCCTCGCCCGAGCAGCCAACACCTGGCTCACCCGGACCGGCACCAAGGCCGAGATGGACACCCTCAAGGAACTCAAGCGATTCAAAGGCGAGACGCACCTCGTCTGACGAAAGCCCCGTCATTCCGGCGGGGCTTTTCGCGCGCTAACACAATGCGGAAATATCCCCTTAGCCTTGCGAAGGAGATCAATTCGAGGAGAAACGAATATGGACAACAAGAAGGAGACCGGCGCCGACGACGCCGTGTTTTTCGTCAAGAGCTCGACCAGCGCCACCGACCTGGGTGCCGCAGTCGCTCACGCCATCTACGCCCGCAAGAACATCACCCTCCGCGCCATCGGTGCAGGCGCCATCAACCAGGCCGTCAAGTCCGTGCCCATCGCCCAGGGATACGCCGGCTCCCGAGGTCACCGCCTCGCCATGCGTCCGGCATTCTTCACCGCCACCGTCCCCGAGGGTGAAGTGTCCGGCCTTTCCTTCGTCGTCTTCGACGAAGCCGCATAACACCCGGCACGAAATCGCCCATAAACTGGTGAAGCAGTTCCACCACTTGTAGCTCACTCGCACTCTGCCCGGACTGCGTCACACGGCATTTCGCGAGGAGCACAGTGTCTGAGAACGTCCTCTCCAGCGGAGAATTCCCGACCATGGGAACCTCTGCCGCGACCACTTTCCGAGTCCGCAAGCCCGAGTCCGGCACGCTCGTGAGCAAGTCGGGAAACTCCAAGGGCGGGTCGGGCGAGCCCGCCACCGCCAACCACCGCAGCAATGTCCAGGACCGCGACGCACTCGGCGGCCGTGGCGTGAAGGTCTACCGCGACTACACCAACGCCGCCCAGGCCACCGCCACCGGCCGCAACGTCAAGACCCTGCCGTCGAAGTTCACCACGGACGGGCGGTAAGCCCATGGCGTTCGCGTTCGCCGCCCCACTGCTCGAAGCCGTCGCGGGTGGAGCCGCTGCCGCGGGTGCCGCTGAAGGCGCTGCTGTCGGCGGAGCTGCCGCCGCGAGCGGTGGTGCCGCGGCGGGAGGCACGGCCGCCGCAGAGACTGCCGCACGCACCTTCACCACCGGCTTCGCCTCGCACTTCGCCGGCGGCCACGGTGAGTCCCGAGGTGACGCACCAGCCGCCCCCGACGCGGCCACCCCGACCAACCCCGTCTTCAACTAACCCCACCGGGACGCGAAGTGAGCAACGTACAGTACGTCGCGCCCATGGGCGTCCCGCAGCCGGGCACGCCCACCTACGGCGGAGGCGGACGCACCGACCTCGTCGGCGCCCGCAGCATCCTCGACGCCAAGCGCATGATGACCACCGGCCGGACACCGACCGCCGAATACCCCGACGGATACATCGGCACCCTCAACACCCGCCGCAGTAACCGCCTCGGCGACAAGGCCCTCAACAGCCGGCCGATGCGCAGCGCGCAGAAGAACTACACCCGCGGCGTCCACAAAGGCGAGCGCGTCGATTCCAGCGACTACCTGTGGCCCGCCGACTTCAACCCGATGACCGCCCTGGAGCACCAGGCGCGCGGCAAGAAGTGGACACAGCACGGCGAGCAGCCGGCCGACACCCGCCTCGTGGGATCCGGGGCGATGCAGAAGACCGACCCCGACCGCCTGGCCGCCCTGCGCAATCTCCGCCCCCAGTGGAAGTGACATGCAGCACCAGGACGGTGTCTACGACCGCACCAAGCCATGGGCCAGCCTCCCCGAGCGCCAGGTCAGCGACACTCTCGCCTTCCTCGCCAACCAGGCACCCGCCTGCTGGACACCACCCAGGCCGGCCCCGAAGACACGCAAGCACGAGCCGACCATCTACGACGTGCTCGGCATGAGCAAGGGAGACCAGCGTGGCTGACAAGGCACCCATGTCACTGTTCGACCGGCGACGCGCCGGACGCGGCGACAACGTCAAGTTCACTGTTCAGAGTGGCGGCAACATGGCCGGCGCCTCCGCGGAAGACCGCTTCGCGTCGCTCTTCAACGACCGCAGCTCGAAGCTCGGCGGCAAGGCCGTCAAGCTCGGCGGAAAGGCGCTGATCTGACATGGGCTTGCCCACCCAGCGCAGCCTCAACGGCGACCTCGACTCCGGCCTCGGCGACGGCCGCACCCGTCGTACCAACCCCGGTTGGGGCGGAGCCCGCATCAGCGAGCAGGACCTCGACCGCGCCTGGAGCGCTCTCTTCGGCCAAGCGCCCGTCCAGGGCCGCCAGGACAGCGTCCGTGACGGCTTCTGCTACTGACCACAACCCACCCGCGTAACACCACACGAACCCCTAACCCGGCGCCACCACTCGGAGCACCCACCTGCACGGGAGAGCACTCCGATGGCAAGCACCGCTGCCGCCCTGCTGACCGAAGCCAAGAAATGGCTCGGCTACAAGGAAGGGGCGCGCAACCACACCAAGTTCGGCGAGTGGTACGCCACCCTCGTCAAGGACAACTCCTTCGCCTACGCCGCCTGGTGCGACGAGTACGTCTCGTACTGCGGCCACGCGTCCGGCAACTCCGATGTCGTCGGCCAGTACGCCTACTGCCCCAGCCACGTCAACTTCTTCAAGAAGCGCGGCCAGTGGCACGGCGCGAACGAGGCGATCAAGACCGGCGACATCATCTTCTTCGACTGGGACAACGACGGCATCGCCGACCACGTCGAGATCGCCCGAGCCAACGCCGCTGCCGGCGCCGCCGTCCTCACCATCGGCGGCAACACCAGCTCCGGCACAGCCGGTTCGCAGTCCAACGGCGATGGCGTCTACGAGCGCACGCGCTACCGCTCCGACATCCTCGGCTTCGGCCGGCCGGCCTACAAGAGCACGTCGGCCTCCACGGGAACCTCGGGCTCGAAGACGCCGACGGCGCCGGCCAAGACGTACAAGCCACCGACCTTCCCCAAGGGCCTGGCCCCCAACAAGTCCACGCCCTCGGCGAAGTCTCTCCAGAAGGCACTGAAGGCCACCGGCTGGATGGGCAAGGACGTCGAACTCGCTGACAACTACGGCCCCCGCACCCAGAAGGGCGTCGCCGGCTTCAATGCCAAGCACGGCCTGAACGACGCCGGGAAGACCTACGACCCGGCAATCGGCCCCAAGGGCTGGGCCCTTCTCTTCACCCTGGCCTACGGCTAATAGCGAAGGCCCCGAGAATTCCCCCTCGGGGCCTTCGTGTTACCATTCACGAAACGTCTGAATGGCCTGCGAGGAAC